>JALUZX010000679.1 GCA_027011425.1 Planctomycetota bacterium | reverse complement strand
GCCTCCGAGAATCCGGTCCAGGGAAAGGCCCGCCGCGACGGCGAGCCCCAGGTGGTAGAGGAGAAGGATCCTTCTCGGGTCCTCGGGCCCCAGGCCGGGCAAACGGAAGAGAAAATCCAGGGGCGGGAGGCGCATGGCCAGGAGAAGGGAGACCAGGGCCATCCCCAGGAAGAAGCCCGGGCCCCAGGGAAGGCCCCCGGTCCGCTTCCACCGGGGCCCTCCCGCCAGGAGCAGGAGGAGAAGCAGCAGGACCGGGGCCCCCGGGTAGAGGCAGTTCTCCACCGGGTTGTCCTGGGGATGGCCCGAGAGGAGTTTGCGGGCCGGGGGAAACTCCTCGTAGCGTCTCCAGCCGGCGAAATCCGAGGCGCTTCCAAGGATGTCCGGGGCCAGGATGCCGGGAAGGGCGCCGAGGCCCAGCTTCAAGGCCGGGCCCCCGGCTTCCGGGCCCGAGCGGATGGACCGCCCGTAGAGGCGGTAGGTCGGCAGGAGGGCCGGCGCGGCCAGGAGGAGCCCCGCCAGGAAGGCCCCGCCCAGGAGGAAGATCCCGGACTTGTCCTTTCTTCCCGTGGAGAGGAATCCCACCAGGCCGAAGGCCAGGGACCCCCAGAGGGAGGCGAAGCCGAACTGGGGCATCCCCGAAGAGAGGCCGCAGGCCAGGGCGAGGACGAGGAGGAGGATCCACTTGCGGGGGGAGGCCCCAAGGGCCAGCCTTCCCGCGGCCTCGAAGGCCAGGGGGGTCCAGGCGGCCGCGGCCAGGAGGGTCATGTTGTTCTCCCGGAGGGCCATCCATGGCCCGATCCCGAAGGCCGCGGCCGCGAGAAAGGCCGCCCGGGGACTTCCCCCGAGGAAGCGGGCGAGGCGCCAGGCGAAGAACGCGGCAAGGAGCATGTGGAAGGCCGCGAGCCACCCCATCTTTCCCACGGGGTCCCCGAAGAGGAAGAGAATCCAGAAGGGAGGATACCAGGGGGGCGCTCCGAGCTGGGCGGCCAGGGGGGTGCCGGCCTGGGTCCAGGGGTCCCAGGAGGGATAGAGCCCCCGGGAGATCTCCCGGGAGGCCAGAAGGGCCTGGCCCTCGTACCAGAAGTTGGAGTCCGTGGAGAAACGGTTGTAGATCCCGTGGACCGGGTTCGGAATGGGTTCACCCTTCTTTACGGTGGATCGCCATGGGGGATAAATGCGCTGGTCCAGGGCAAGGCGCACGCCTCCCCCGAAGAGCACCTCTCCGTGGAGGAGGAGGACCGCCCCCAAGAGGACGAGGAGGCCCGGAGAGAGGCGGGGAGGTTTCATGAGACCCTCTCTCCTTCACGGGTGGGGGGACGCTTCCTTCCCGCGAGGAAGAGGCCCGCCGCGAGGAGCAGGCCCGCCCCGCAGAGGAGAAGGCCCAGCCGGAAAGGTCTCTTGGAGAAGAGGAATTCCACCCTGTGGTCTCCCTTGGGCAGGACCACGCCTCTGAAACAGGTGTCGGCCCGCAGAAGGGGGACCTCCCGGCCGTCCAGGGTGGCCGACCAGCCCGGGGCCCAGGTGTCGGCCAAAAGGAGGAGGCCTCCGCCCGAGCCCTTGACTTCCAGGACGACCTTGTCGGACCTGTCCTCCAGGAAGGTCACCTTCCCGCCGCCGGCGCCGGCGGCGGGCTTCTCTCCCGGCGGGAGAAAGGCCGTTCCTTCGGGACGGAAGGAGGGGGAGGCCATCCGCTCCAGGGCTTTCTCGTCTTCCAGGGGAAGGGCCCGGGGAACCACCCGGGCCCTGGGGGGGCGAGGGTGCCTTTCCAGGAG
>JALUZX010000678.1 GCA_027011425.1 Planctomycetota bacterium | reverse complement strand
AACGTGGAAGGGGGGGGAGGAAGGTGCTAGCCTGGGTTTCTCCGCGTGGAGGTTTTCCGGAATAAGTGCCCATCCGAAAGGGTCCCAGACGCCCATGAGATTCTGGATTTCGAGACGGTCCTGGTGTCTTCCCGCCCTGTGCATCGCGTTTCTGGCGGGATGCTCTTCCCTCGAGGGAGGAGTCCTGGAGAGCCAAGGAGACGAGGCCTTCGAGCTGGCCCATTACAGCCAGGCCGTGGATTTCTACCAGCAGGTGGAAAAACTCCGGCCCGGCGACAAGGACATCCGGAGAAAATTGGAGATCGCCAGGACGGCCCTCTTCTATTCCCGCGGGAAGGATGCCTTCTTCCAGGGGGATTTCTCCAAGGCCGAGCGGTGGTTCCGGCTGATCCTGAGACGGCATCCAGGCCAGGAGCTGGCCAAGGAGTGGCTCCGGGAGGTCCAGGAGAACCAGGCCCAGGCCATGGCGAAGAAGGCCCGGGACCTGGCCGCCTGGGGGCACGAACAGGAGGCCATGGACCTCCTGGCTCGTTCCCTTCGCATCCTCCCGCACAATCCCGAGGCCCTGTCCCTGCAATCCCGGCTCCGGAAAAACAGGCGGCAGGTCCTGGAAAGGGGAAAGGCCCTGGTGAAGGCGGGGTTGAAGATCCTCAGGGAGTCCCTGGGGGAGGAGGGCGACTTTCTCGCCTTCTACAACCTGGAAGGGGCCCGGAAACTCATGGGAAAGGACTTCCAGGTTCCCTGGGTCCTCAAGGAACTGGAACGGCGTTTTCTCGCCCGGGCGAAAAAAGAGATCCGCGCCGCCATGGAGAGGGATGATTACGCCAGGGCGGTATTCATGGCGCGTTACGCCCGGACCTTCTTCCCGGCCCGGGGGGAGTTCAAGGTCTTCGAGAAGGAGGCCCAGGACGAGTTGGATGCGCAGATTCTGGCCGGCCAGGCCCAGGTGATGCTCCTGAGGGGAAATCCGGACAAGGCGGAGGAATTCTTCAAGGAAGCGGCCCGGCTTTCCAGGCGCAGGTCCGGGATCTACCTGGCCGGCCTGGAGGAAGTGAGGGACGCAAGGCTGGCCATGGCCTATGAGAAGGCCCGGGACTACGAAAATCAGGGGCTCTACGAAGAGGCCCTGGCCCGGTTCAAGAAGGTCGCCGTCGAGGCTCCCGACTTCCGGGACGTGGACGCCTGGGTCCGGGACCTGGAGGCCTCCCTCCGGCAGGGAAGGAAGCTCCTGGACCAGGCCCGATCCCTGGCGGCCCGGGGCAAGAAGAGAGAGGCTCTCAGGACCTTGCGGGAACTCTTTTCCCTTCTTCCTTTCTACAAAGACGGACTCGAACTCAAGTTCCGGATCCTGGGGGAGCAAGACGGGGCCTCCGGGGGCTGAGAAAAGCGACGGGTTGTCAGGGCGCCTTTCTTCTCTCCCAAACCGAGGCCAGGCGGCCATGGAAGATTCTCTTCCATTTCAAGGGGGGCAAGAAGGTCTCTCCCCACGATTCCGGCATGACCACCAGGTCCACCTTCCCCTGTTCCAGCCAAGTTTCCACCCGGGCCGGCGGGATTCGGCCCCGGCAGATCTCCAGGATCTTCCTGCAGAGTTCGGGGCCGTAGGTGGTGACCCTTCCGTCCACGGCCACCAGGGCTCGGGGGTGGAGCCGGTAGGCCAGGTATCCTCCCCAGCCTGGTTCGTGGAAGAGCCGGGTCCCGGGGCGCAGGTCCCGGCGGGCGAGAAAATCCGCCGCCTGGGCGGGATAGCGGCCGGGCTTGAAGAGGCGGGGAG
>JALUZX010000677.1 GCA_027011425.1 Planctomycetota bacterium | reverse complement strand
ACCCTCCTCTCCCTCCTTCTCGCCCTCCTTGCTTACGCCGGAAAGGAAATGGCCCTTGCCCTTCCGGCATCCTTCTTCTTCGTGGAATTCCTCCGCCCCAAGGGCCCCGGGAAGGGAAGACCCTTCTTCTACGGGGGAATCCTCCCGCACCTGCTCCTATTCGCCGGGGTCCTGGCCTGGAGGGCCCACGTCCTGGGAAGCGTGGCCGCCGGAAACGGGGCGGGAACCCTGGCTGCATCCTATCTCTCCACCCTGCCCGGGAAGTTCCGGGCCGCTTTCCTTCCGCCTCCACCCGGGAGGATCCCCCCCTGGGCGGGCCTCCTCTTCTGGGGCCTCCTCCCCCTGGGGGCGGGCCTGCTCCGGGGACGGCGCTTCCGGCTGGTCTTCCTCCTTCTTCTGTGGTGGGGCCTCCTTCTCGTTCCCGCGGCAAGGCTGGAGGTCTATCCCGACTGGTCGGGCTCCCGGGTTCTTCTCTTTCCGGCCCTCCCGGCGGCCGCCCTGGCGGCCCTCCTTCTTGGGCCCCCCGCGAAAGGAAGGGAACTCTGGCCCCTGGGGACCCTGCGTTGGATCGCCGGAGGAGGGCTCCTGGCCCTGGCCCTGGCGGGCCTCCTCTTCAGGCTCCAGGACTGGAAGATCGCCTCGGATCTCGCGGACCGGGCCATCCAGGGAGTGGAAGCCCGGGCTCCCGTGCCGGGAAAGGGGCCCCTGGGCCTGGCTCTCCTTCCCTCCCGGCCGGGACACGTGCCTCCCTTCCGGTGGGATTGCGCCTTCCTGGCCTTCCGGCCCCCCTTTGTGAAAAGCCCGAGAGACGTATTGGTCCTGGAGAACGCCGCCCAGCCGCCCCTGTTGGACGCAGGGCCTCTCCACGAGGCGGGGCGGTTCTGCCGGGCCCTCCTGGCCTGGGAGCCCGCCCGGGGGCGTTTCGTGGACCTGAAGGTTCCCCGCCGGGGGAGGATTCCCCTTTCCCTGGAAGAACTCGCCGGAATGGGAAAGACGGCTGTTTCCGGTGAAAGGGGTCTCACTCTGGACGCGCCGGGCTGGACCTGGCTCACCCTTCCCGACCAGGCCATTCCCTTCCGGGCCGTGGAGGGAATGGAGATTCTGGCCCGGGGGGCCTCGCCGGGGTTGAAGATGCTCCTGGCCTGGGCCCCGCCGGGGAAAGGGCAGGAGGCCTTCCAGGGGGATCCTTCCCGGAGGGGCCCGCTTTTTTCCTGCCCTTTCTATCCCATGGGCCCCGGACGAAAGCGTTGGATCGGGGCCAGCGGAAACCGGGTGGGGTTTTTCGCTCTCTCCCGGTGGGGGAGACCGGTTCCCATGGCCCTGGCCGTGAAGGGGAAGGTCCGCCTGGTCTCCCTGGCCTGGCTGGGCCGCCTTCCCAGGTTGGAGTGGGATCCTCCCGCAGTTTGGGGCCTGGATCCGGAGCGTCCCCTCTTTCCCGTGCCGCCGGGCCTGGAGGGGCCAGCCCGGCTGGTCCTTCTAACCCCCTCGGAGGTCCTGGTCCGCCTGGTGGAACGGCCCGGGAAGGGGCCTTTCCTCCTGGACCCGGAGGGCCGGGCCCTTCTGGGATTCCTGGGCAAGGTCCTTCCGGGGGGAAGGGTCTATTTCTACTGGGAGCGCCTGGCCCGGGTCTCCGATCCCGGAAGCGTCCTGGAGCGATCCCGTCCCGCCTCGGCCTGCCTGGGAAGCCCTTCGACGGGAGCGGGAAAAAGGGGTTACCCTTCCACTACGGGAGGGACTCCCTCCGAAAAGGAAAAAAAGGCCCCTTCCCGGGGAGGAAAGGGAGGGGGAATCCCCAAAAAGGAGAAATCCCGGAAGTGAGTGACCAGGACGCGAGGGCGGGACGGCCGAAACAGGTGGTTTTTCAGGGTCTGTCCCTTCCCGCCGGCGGGGAACGTCTGGGCTGGTGGCTCCTGGGGCTTGCCGCCCTGGCCCTCCTGGTCCGCCTCTACCGGATCGAGCTGTGGAGTTTCTGGGAGGACGAGATCTTCACATTGAGGGAGGTGAGCCGCTCCTGGGGGGACCTGCTCTCTTTTCAACAGAACCACTACCCCTTCTTCCCCCTCCTGGAGAAGGCCTTCCTGCCTTTCCTGCCCGGCACGGGAGAGGGATCCTATCGCCTCCTGGCGGCCCTGTTCGGAGTTCTCTCTGTGCCCCTTCTCGCCGCGGCGGGGAAGGCCCTCCTCGGCAAAGGTCCGGGACTTCTGGCGGCCTTCCTTCTTTTGATCTCCCCCTGGCACGTCTTCTGGTCCCAGAGTTGCCGCTACTACACTCTGGTGGCCCTCCTGGTGCTGGTCACGGCCTGGACCTTCTGGTGGGGGATCCAGAAGAAGCGGGGGGACCTGGGGGTCTTTTTGACCTTCTTTCCCGCCGTCCTGGCCGTCTTCGCCCACCCCTCGGCGGCCTTCCTCCTCGTGGGGCTTGCGGCCTACATGGTCCGCGAACTTCTGGTCAAGCGGGGGGCCCGGGGCAGGAGAGCCCGCCGGCGGGCGATTCTCTTCCTCCTGGTCCTGGGGGTGGTGGCCCTCTTCCTCGTCAAAGGCCTCAAGACATCCCTGGAACTCTACGGGTCGGCCAAGACGCCCAACCCCTTCCTCCACCTTCCCCATACCCTGGCCTTTTTCGTGGGGATTCCCTTGCTGGTGGGCGGTGTCCTTTCCTGGTGGCCGCTGCGGAAGAGGGCGCCCGACGCGGCCGATCTCCTCCTCCTTCTCATCATGGTCCCCCTGGCGGGGGTCGCCGTCCTGGGTTTCTGGGTGCGGGTGACGGCCCAGTATCTCTTTTATACGCTCCCGTTTTTCTGTCTCCTTGCCGGCTGGGGGGGGTGGATCTTCCTGGAAAAGGCGGGGGAGAAGGATGCCTTCAGGGCCCTGCCCAGGTTCCTGGCGGTGGGGCTCCTGGCGGTTCCCTTGCTTTGCCAGCTCTATCTCTATTGGTTTCATGAGTACGGATGGCGTCCCCGGTGGAGGGAAGCGGCGGCCTACGTGCGGGAGCGCATGTCCGAGGGGGAGAAGGTGGCCGCCGCGAATTCCACGCCCCTGGAGTGGTACTTGAATCCTTTCCCCTCTTTCACGGGGGACCAGCCCCGGTTCGTGGTGGACCTGGAATCCTGGAACATCGCCCGCAGGATGGACGAACTCCTGGCGGCGAAAAAGAAGGCATGGGTGGTGATGAACCTTCCATTCTTCAAGGAGAAGGACCCGGGGGGCGCGCAGGTGGAGCGGATCTTCCGGCGTTTCCGCCTGGCCGCCGTCTTCCCCGCCTTCGCGGGCCCCCGGGACATGGGGCTCTACGTCTTCGAGCGCCTGCCCTCGCCGGGCCGAAAAGGGACCGGGGTTTCCTCCTCCTCTTCCCGGTAGCGCCAGCCTTTGCGGGGAACCGGGTCGAATCCGCATCCGCCGAAGGGGTGACACCTGAGGATCCTCAGAATGCCCAGGATGGGTCCCACCAGGGGACCGCGGATCCTGACGGCCTGGATGAAATACTGGGAACAGGTGGGGACGTAGCGGCAGGTCCTTGGCTTCCAGGGGCTGACCAGGAGGCGGTAGGCCCTCACCGGAAGGCAGAGGATCTCCCCCAGGATCCGGGAAAGGAGCTTCATCTTCCCCGCCCCCTCCCGCGCCCTCTCCCGCGGGACCTCTTGCGGGGAGGCGGGCCCTTCTCCAGGATCCGTTCGGCCTTCCGGAGGAGGGCCTTCATCTCTTCCATGATCCTCCGCGTCGTGGGGGGCGGCCCTTCCAGGGGGCGGGAACCGATGACCACCACGTCCAGCCCCGGCGGGAGTTCCGGCCCGGCCAGGCGAAAAGCCTCCCGGCACACCCGCTTGAACCGGTTTCTCACCGTGGACTTGCCGAATTTCCGTGAGACCGACAATCCCAGCCTGGAGTAGGGGAGGCCGTTCTTCCGGACCACCAGGAGCAGACTTTTTCCGCGGACCCGGATCCCCCGGGAATAACAGGTCCGGAACTCCCGGGTGGTCTTGAGGCGCGCTTCCTTGGGGAAGGAAAACATCTTACCCGGCACGGGCTTCAGACCGCCTCCTCCCTGGCGGCGCCGAGGGCTTCCTTGAGGGCCCGGATCCTGTGCTTCTCTCCCAGGGCGAGGAGAACGTCGCCCTCCTCGATCCGGGTCTCCCCGGAAGGATTGAAACGCATGGCTCCGTCGGGCTTCAGGATAGCCACGACGATCAGCCCGTAGTCCTTCCGTAGAGGTGAGTCCAGGAGGCTCTTCCCCGCCAGGATGGAGGCGGAGGGAACGGGTATCTCGTCCAGGGCCAGGTTCATGTCACCCCCTCCCATGGCCAGGTCCAGGAACTCCAGGACCGTGGGCTTCAGGATCGCCCGGGCCATGTGGCGCCCGCCCAGGCTCTCGGGGGTGATGCACCGGTTGGCCCCGGCGCGGTAGAGCTTCTTCTGGGCCTTTTCCGCCGAAGCCCTGGCCACGATGGACAGGTTCCGGTTGAGGAAGCGGGCCGTCATGGTGAGAAAGACGTTCTCCGCGTCCGAGCCGAGGACCGCCAGGAGGCCCCGAGCCCGCTGGATTCCCGCGGCCTTCAGGGTTTCTTCCTCCGTGGCGTCTCCCACGACGCAGACATATCCCTGGGACGCTGCTTTCTTAAGGGCCCCCTCGTCCCGGTCCACCACGACGAAGGGCTCCCCCGCCTGGGCCAGCTCCTGGCACACCAGGAGCCCGATCCTGCCGGCGCCGCAGACCAGGTAGTGGTCCTTCATGTTCTGGACTTGTCGTTCCATCCTGATCCTCCCCAGGATCTTTCCCAGTTCGCCTTCCAGGAGGCTTTGCACAGCCAGGCCGGATAGGTAGACCGCCAAGGTCACCCCCACGCCGATCAAGGCGATCATGATTCCCATTCCGGCCGGCGAGAGCTTGGTCGGGGTGCCGAACCCCACGGTGGAGAGGGTGATCACCACGGTATAGGCCGACTCCAAGGCGGTCCATCCCTCGGTGAAGTGGAGGCTGACCCCGGCGGAGACGGCCAGGGCGACAAAAAGGAAGATGAGCAGGAGGATCCTCCTGCTCCGGCGTTCCTGGTCGTTTTGGATGGGTCGGGCCATTCTCCCTGGGGGTCCTGTCTGTGTCGTTGCGGGACGAGTCTAACCTCCCGCCGGGGGAATTCACGGTGTCCCCTCTCCCGGGCGGTGAAAGTCGAGGCGGAAAAAAAGGGAAAAAGGCGGGAAAAGAAAAGATCTCCCCACCCGAGGCCCATGGGAAGGTAACATGACCAGAGGGGAGGAGAGGGTGGGCCCGGGGGTTCCCGGGATTGGAGACACCAATGATGGGCGACGATTCAGGGGAAAAGATCATTCCCAGGCCTCCCGCCTGGCCGGTCGTTCTTTGCATCTCGGGCCAGGAAGAGCAGAAAGAAATCCAGGCCCTGGTGGAAAGGCTCAAGGCCTCGGGCCGTGAGGTCCTGGTGGCCCATAGACCCCTTTGCGAGCACATGGCGGGGCGGAAGGTCTCTTCCAGGGAGCGCCTTCCCAAGAGGCTCCATGCCCCGAAGGTTCACTGGGTGGGCCTGGGCAAGTGCGCCCAGGAGACCTTCTGGACCCTCTCGGATTCGGAGGAGGTGGGTTCCCTGGTCCTGCTGGACCCGGTCCTTCCCGACCAGGAGCCCAGCCATCCCGGCCGTCCAGGGGTTCCCAAGCTCCTGGTCAAGAAGGTGGAGGGAAAGATAGGGCGGAGGCACGACCCCGGCGTACCGCCCCGTTTTCTGGCGAACCTCATGGGGCCCGTGGAGGTTCGGGTGGTCCGGGAGAAGAAGAAGGGGGAGGACAATCTCCCCGAGGTGATCCTGGAGTTCCTCAACCGCGTGGAGAAGGACCGGGAAGGCGGGTGATCACCGGAGCAGGGCCGCTTCCTGGTAGAGAATCCGGCGGACCGCTTCCCTGAGGTTCTTTTCCCTGAAGGTGGGCTCCACCTGGTATTCTCCGTCCGTTCCTCCCCCGTGATCGGTCACCAGGATGTCTGGAACCCCGGCCCTCTGGGCGGCCAGGACGTCCCTGGTGCTGTGGCAGACCATCCAGCAGCGGCGTAGGTTCAGGTTGTATTCCTGCTGGGCCATCTTGAAGATGCCGATGTTCGGCTTGCGGAAGACCGATTCCTTCTTCCACTTGCCTCTTCCCTTGGGATGGAAGGGGCACGTATAGACCTTGGTGACCTGCACGTCCTTCTTCCGGAGTTCCTCCAGGATCCAGGCCGTGAGCCTCTCGTAGGCCTTTTCCCCGATCTTGCCGAAGGCGATCCCCGGTTGATCGGTGGCGATGAAGATGTCGAACCGTTCCGGGTCCAGGGCCTGGAGGGCCTCCACGGCGCCCGGGAGGAAACGCACCTGCTCGGGGTTCTTGATGTAGCCGTTCGGTTCGATGAGGATGCCGTCGCGTTCGAGGAAAAGGGCCTGGCGGTTCATGTTCCACATGGAAATCTCCATCCTTTCTTCAGGGGCGGAAGAAAGCCGGAAGAGCCCCTGCTCCCCTTTCTATCGGAGAATCCTTGACCCGGCTTGAGACGTTTTTTTCATCTCGCCGCGGCGAGGAGGGGA
>JALUZX010000676.1 GCA_027011425.1 Planctomycetota bacterium | reverse complement strand
CTCCTCCCCCCCGCCGGAAGGCTTTTCCTCCGGGCTCACGGCCGGGCCAGGTCCATCAGGAGAATCTCCAGGGCCAGGACGGGGTCCAGGTTCCACAGGATGTTCTGTTCCGCTTGAAAGCATCGATCCAGCCATTTCTCCATCCCCCCCGCGAGGCTGGGATCATAGGGACCCCCAGGCTGCCCCTCAAGGAGGGAGGCACGGAACCTCCGGGCTCCTTCCTGCTGGAGAAGCTGGACCAGAAGAAGGGCCCGGCGCCTCTTCACCTGGGTGAGGGTCAATCCTTCCTCGGCGGGCGAGGCCGCCTGGGAAGCCAGAAGCTCCTGGACCATGCCCACCGGGTCCCACTCCCCGGAAGGCGTGGCGAGAAGTTCCCGGACCCTCTCCCTGAGAAAGCGCCCTTGGCCTTCCAAAAAGGCCAGGGCCGCCCCGGGGCTCCCTTCGGAAAACTCCACGGCCTGGTCCAGGTCCTCCCCCCTCCAGGAGCCCTTGTCCTGGAGGATCCGCCGGACCTCCTCCCCGGAAAGGGGGGAGAAACGGAGGATCTGGCACCGGGAGAGCACCGTGGGAAGGAGTTCGGCCGCCCTGGGGGTGACCAGGAGAAAGAGCGTCGAAGGCGGAGGCTCCTCCAGGGTCTTCAAGAGGGCGTTCTGGCCCACCTCTCCAAGCAAGTGGGCCTCTTCGATGAGCACCACCCGGCCTTGTCCTTCCCCGGGCTTCAACCAGACCCGCTCGGTCATCTCCCGAACCTGGTCCACCGAGATGCTCCCCCGAACCGAACCACCCGAGGGACGAAGTTCCTGCCAGTCCGGGTGGCTCTCCAGGACGACCCTCCTGCAGGAGCGGCAGGCCCCGCAAGCCCCTTGCTGGGTCCGGTCGGGACAGAGGAAAGCCCGGCCCAGGTGGCGGGCGGCCAGGGCCTTGCCCACCCCCCAGGGACCGGTGAGGCAAAGAGCGTGGTGGACCCGGCCGGCGTGGATGGCCTCCAGTTGTTCGGCCATGACCCCTTCGTGCCCCACCAGGGGCGGAAGGAAGGCCCTGTCTTCCTCATCCCTGGTGGAGGACACGCTTCACCTCCTCCCATAGGGCCCGGGCCACATCTTCCCTGGAGAGGGAGGCGTCCACCACCGCAACCCCGGGCCGGGATCCGGCCCAATCCAGGAAGGCCCGGCGCACCTTTTCCAGGTAGGCCCCGCCCCGTCCCTCCAGGCGGTCCCGCTGGGGACCCAGCCGCGCCAGGGCCTCCTTTACGGGCAGGTCCAGAAGGATGACCAGGTCCGGCTCGAGGCCCGGCGTGGTCCAGCGGGCCAGCTCCTCCACCCTTTCGGTCCCGAGCCCCAGCCCGGCCCCCTGGTAGCAGATCGTGGAAGGGTGAAACCGCTCGAGCACCACGTCTTCCCCTCTTTCCAGGGCCGGGAGGATCTCCCGGGAGACCAGTTCCCGCCGGCAGGCCATGAAAAGAAGGGCCTCCGTGGCCGGATCCAGGGAACCCGTAGCCGGATCCAGGAGAAGTTCCCGCACCTTTTCGCCCGGGGGGGTGGAGCCCGGTTCCCTCAAGGCCCGGACCTTCCGGCCGAGGTTGCCGAGGCGCTCCGCCAGGAGGGCGGCCTGGACGGACTTTCCGCACCCGTCCAGTCCCTCCAGGACGAGGAAGAGTCCCTTCCCCGCCTTTTTCAAACCAGGTCCTCCAGGAGCCGGTCCAGGGAGGGATCCATCTTGCGGGCCCCGTCGATGCGCTTTCTCATGTAGGACACGGTGGAGCGGGAACGCCCCCCCAGTC
>JALUZX010000675.1 GCA_027011425.1 Planctomycetota bacterium | reverse complement strand
AGCCCGTGGCTGATTCCTGGAGGGCAGTCCAGGATGGGATAGACCAGGAGGACCTTCACCCTTTTCCCTCCCCGGAAGGGGGCTCCCCTGGGCCGCCCTCTCCCTCCTCCGGTTCCGCCGCCTTGAGCCGCTCCAGGGCGGCCGTGGTGGACCGGCCGGGATACAGGGGAAGAAGGACCACCCTGCCTCCGTGGGACTCCACCCAATCTCTTCCGACCACCCCCTTGTCCTTCCAGTCCTCTCCCTTGACCAGGACGTCGGGGGTGATCTCCCGGATCAGGCGCTCCGGCGTATCCTCGGAGAAGGAGACCACGTAGTCCACGTCCTCGAGGGCCGCAAGGACTTCCAGCCTGTCCCCCAGGGAGTGGACGGGCCTTCCCTCGCCCTTGAGCCTTCGGACCGAGGCGTCGTCGTTGATCCCCACCACCAGGAGATCCCCTTGGCTCCTGGCTTCACGGAGGAAGCGGACGTGTCCGGCGTGGAGGATATCGAAGCACCCATTGGTGAAGACCATCTTTTCGCCCCTCTCGCGGGCGGCGGCGAGCCTTCCCTTGAGAAGGTCCAGGTCCAGGATCTTGCCCGAATCCCTTCCCAACCCGATTTCCCTCAGGATCTCCTCCCTGCTCACCGGCACGGCGCCGAGCTTGCCCACCACGATCCCGGCGGCTACGTTGCAGATCTTCAGGGCCGAGGGGAGATTCACGCCGGCGCCGAGGGAGAAGGAGAGAACGGAGACCACCGTGTCGCCGGCGCCGGTGACGTCGTAAACGGCCCGGGCCCTGGCGGGAAGCCTCCCTTTCTCGCCCTCTCTCGTCTTGAAGAAGATCCCCTCCTTTCCCAGGGTGATGATTGCGGCCTGGAGGTCCACTTCCCGGAGAAGACGGTCCGCCGCTTTCTCCACCGCGCCGGGGGTGTCCAGGTGAATCCCCGTGGCCGTCTCCGTTTCAAGCTGGTTGGGCGTGATGTGGGTGGCGCCCCGGTAGCGGCGGAAATCCCTGCCCTTGGGATCCACCACCAGGGGGATCCCAAGGCGGCGGGTCTTCTCCACGGCCGCGGCGATCACTTCGTCGGTAAGAACTCCCTTGCCGTAATCGCTGAGCACGACGGCGTCGAAGGAAGGGCCCTCCCGGCGGAGCCATTCCTCGATCTTCCCCGCCGTCTCCCCGTCCAGGGGCCGGGTCTCCTCCTCGTCCCATCGCAGGAGCTGATGGTCCCGGGAAAGAAAGCGGGTCTTCCGCGTGGAGGGGCGTTCCCGGGTCCGAACGAGGCCGGGCGTCTCCACCCCCAGTTCTCCCAGCAGGGAGAGGATCTTCTCCCCCTCCGGGTCGGCGCCCACGCATCCCGCCAGGGCGGTGGCCGCCCCCAGTGCGCGCAGGTTGGCCGCCACGTTCCCCGCTCCGCCGAGCCTGTAGATTCTCTTCCCCCCTTCGAAGACGGGGATGGGGGCCTCGGGGGAGATTCTCCGCACTTTCCCCCGGATGTAGGTATCCAGGATCACGTCCCCCACCACCAGGACTCGTGGGGAGCCGATCTCTCTGAGCAGGGTTTCTTCTTCCAGCATGCCCCTCTCCGCTCCCTCCTCCCTTCCCGAGGCGACAGTTTCCTGATCTTACCCGGCCGGGGCCACTACTATTCTTCCCCGGGTGGCCGGGTGCGATACCGGTTGTGGAGCCAGAGATACTGGCCGGGGAAGCGGAGAATGATCTTTTCCATGGCCTCCACGATCCGGCGGGTGAAGCCTTCCAGGTCTTTTCCCTCCTTTTCCCCCGGGGTCGGCCGGAGAAGTCCTCCAGGGACCATGCGAAAGCGGAACCCCTTTCCCTCTCTCAGGGCGAACCCCACCACTACGGGCCGTCCCAGCCGGAAGGCCAGGGCCGCGGCGGACCGGTCCGTGGAGGCGAGCCTGCCGAAGACGGGCACGAAGATCCCCCTCTTTCGCTGGTTCTGGTCCAGGAGCACGCCTGCGTCCTTTCCCTCCTTCAAGGCCCGCGCCAGGGGGCGCATCCCGCCTCTCCTCGGGTGGACCACCAGGCCCGCCTCGGTCCTCCCGCGGAAGACCAGCCGGTCCAGGTAGGGGTTCTCCACCCGCCGGGCGATGACATGCAGTTCCCCTCTTCGCCGGGCCAGGGCCACCCCTCCCACTTCCCAGGATCCCAGGTGCCCCGTGACGAAGATCACGCCTCCCTCACCCGCCTCCTCCAGGAGGGGGGTGAACCCTGAAAAATCCACCCGCCCGGCGAACTCTCCCCTTCTCAACATGCTCGGCAGGCGGACGAAGTCCAAAGCGACTTTCATCAGGGAGGAGAAGCTCTCCTTGGCCAGCGCGGGAGAGGCCTTCTCCCCCAAGGCGAGAAAAAGGTTTTCCAGGGCCCGTTCCCTCCGGGAGGGGGAGATCCGCCAGAAGAGTTTCCCCGCCAGGGAGGCCAGGAAATAAGCCGGTCCTTCCGGGGCCCGGGCCAGGCATCCCAGGAGGCCCTGCAGGAGCCTGGCCGAGGTCCAGTCCAGGACCTGGTTTCTTCTCTTTCGCTTCATGGTTCCTTCTTCTCCAGGACTTCCCGGAGAAGCCGGTCCAGGCGCTCCTCCCCTTGGCGGAAGACCAGGTCCACCCTGAGGACGGCGGCGGGAAAGGGGAACCCCCCCGTCCGGGCCAGGTCCTTTTCGGTGGTGAGGATCGTCTCCGCCCCGGATTCCCGGGCCCGGTCCTGGATCTTGCGGAAATCGACGGGGGTGAACCTGTGGTGATCCCTGAAAGCCAGGTGGCCCGCCACCTGGGCGCCCAGGCCTTCCACGGTGGCCTGGAAGGCCCGGGGTGATCCGATGGCGGAGAAGAGGAAGACCCTCTTTCCCTCCAAGTCCGAAGGGGGCCGTTCCCGGCTCTTCCCTTCCCCGGCCGGGTCGGGAAGGAGGAGGGCCGAAGGAAGGTGTTCCGCCCGTGCCAGGGGTTTCCCCCCGGAATCCAGGGCCGCCCTCTCTTCAAGGGCCGCCACTTTTTCCCGGGGCAGTCCCTCTGTGTGGGTCAGGACCAGGAGGTGGGCCCGTTTCAGGGCCGACGGAAACTCCCGGAGTCTTCCCAGGGGCAGGGGAGCGTCTTCGAACCAGGGCCGGCGGCCCGAGAGGCAGACCAGGTCCAGGTCACGGGCGATCCGAAGGTGCTGGAAGGCGTCGTCCAGGACCAGGCAGTCCAGGGACGCGCGGGCCAGGAGCCTCTCGGCCGCCGCCGCACGGTCGGGGTCCTGCTCCTGGGGAAGGCCGGGAAAGCGAAGCTCCAGAAGGCGCCCTTCGTCGTTCAGCTTCTCGTTTTTCGCCTTTCCGTAACCCCTGGAAAGAACGCCCGGCCGGAATCCCTCGGCCCGGAGCTTCCCCAGCAGGTGGAGCACCAGGGGCGTCTTGCCCGTGCCGCCCAGTCCCAGGTTTCCCACGGAGATCACGGGAAGGGGCGGGCGCTCCGAAGGGAGGATCCCCAGAGCGTAGGCTTTCACCCGGCCCGCCGCCAGGAGTCCGTAGGGGAGCCCGGCCAGGCGGCGGAGGAGGAGGGACACGGCGGGTCAGCCTCCGAAACGTTCCTTCAGGTCCGCCACCTCTTCGGGGGTGGCGGGGGCGAAGACCTGGATGTCTTCCAGTCCCTCCGCCCGGGCCACGGCCTGGACCATCCGGACAAGCGTGGGCTTGGGCCCGCATTCCACGAAGACCCGGTAGCCTTCTCCCAGAAGGAACCGGAGAGAATCCTCCCAGAGAACGGGTTTCGCGAACTGGCGCGCCAGGGCGTCCCGAACCTCTGCGGCGGTTGTGACTGGCCGGGCGTCCACGTTGCAGACCACGGGGAAGGTGGGGTCCCGGAAAGGAATTTCCTCCAGGCGGCGGGCGAATTCCCGGCCCGCCTCCTCCAGGAGGGAAGAGTGGAAGGGCACCGATACGGCCAGTTCCAGGGCCCGCCTGGGGCCGACTTTGTCGATCACCTCCCGGATGGCGGCCTTCTCACCTGAGAGGACATACTGGCCCGGGCAATTGATGTTGACCACCTCCAGGACACCCGAAGTGATCGAACCGGCCAAGTCCCGGGCCTGCTGGAGGGTGTGCTTTCGAAGCACCACCATGCCCCCCGTCCCGGCGGGAACGGCCTCTTGCATGGCCCGGGCCCTCTCCCGGACCAGGGGGACGGCCCGGGTGAAGTCCAGGGAATCCGCCGCCACCAGGGCGGCATACTCTCCCAGGGAGTGGCCCGCCGCCACGGAAGGTTCGAGGCCCAGGGCCCGGTAGACGGCTACGTCCACGGCAAGGACGGCGGGCTGGGTGTTTTCCGTGAGGGCCAGGGCCTCTTCGGGGCCTTCCATGATCAGTTTTTCCAGGTCTTCCCCCAGGGCCTCCCCTGCTTCCTGGAGGGTGCGCTTGGCTTCGGGGAAGGCCCGGAAGATCTCCCGGCCCATGCCGACGAACTGGGAACCCTGCCCTGTGAAGAGAAAAGCCAGACCTTTCATGCCGCCTCCTCGGTCCTGGGAGAACTGCTTCCTGGACCGGGTCGAATAACCCTTGAGGAGGTGGATTGCAACCTTCAGATCCCGGCGCGCCCTTTCCGGGACCAACGCGGGCCGACGTTCGCCTGAGCCGCTGGAGGGGGCTCAGGCTCCGGCGGCCCCTACTTTCTCCTTTGGCCGCCCTTCATGGCCTTCTCCAGGGCCTTTTCCTTCTTCTGGGTATCCTGGGCTTCCTTGTAGGCCTTTTGCCAGTCTTCGAAGACCTGGATGAAGCGTTTTTCCTTCTCGTTCGGGTAGACGTGGAGGGCGATCTTCCTCAAGTTGATCTCCTGGATCCGCTGGGGACCCCAGCCCTCGGCCGGAGGGAATTCCTTGAGGAGCTTGGCCCGTTCCATCCTGGCCTTGGCTTCCTTCTCGTTCGCCTGGATCTCCCCGGCCAGTTTCTCCAGCTTCTCTTCCACTTTCTCGCCCTTGAGCCTGCGTTTGATGGCCTCGATGCGCTCCCGGGCCTTCTTCCGGGCAAGGGCCGCTTCCCGCCTTTCCCTCTTCCGGATCTTGTCACCGATCTCCTTCACCTGGAGGTCGGAGAGGCGGCGGACGATCTTGTAGTTCTTGATGTATTTATACTGGATGAAAATATAGGAAGATGTGTTGTTGTAATACCAGATCCGGAGCCCGGCCCCGGGGATCCTCTTGTCCGACGGCCTGAAATCCAACCCCGCGTCCCTCTCCACGAAGCGGCCGTTGCGGACGATTCCCTTGATCTTCTCACCGTTCTTGAGTTCCAGAAGGATCTGCACGTTGGCCGAGAGGGTTTTCCCCCTTCTCGTCTCCTGGAAATTGTTCCGGATTCTCTCCAGCACGGCCTTGTCCTTGGCGGACTCCTTTTCCAAGGGGGAGGTCCGCCTGGGGGGACGAGGTTTCTTTCCAGCCTGGGGCAGAGCCTTTCCGCCCAGAAGGGCCCCGAGAAGGACCGTAAGGAAGGGGACGATCCTGTTTCGACCGGCTTTTTTCATGACTTCCTGCCTCACCAAGACCAATCGATCCATACCCCCCTCTTCTTCGGCCCGCAATCCCCCCACCTGAAGAACCTTTTACATTCTTCCTTCTCCGGGCTAGATTCCCGCCTGGGCGGAGGTCCAGGCCGGGGTCCTCCCGGAGAAACCGGCCGGCTCGAGAAACAAGGTCCAACCGCCGGTGAAAGCCTTGTCCCCATCCTCCCCCCCCATGGGGAGTTCCTTGTCCTGCTCAAGGAATGGACAGGGCCGGTCGAAAACCCGACAGAATCCGGGAAGAGATGGGGAAGATTGATGGGAAAGCTTGCGCCTGTGCCCCTCCTGGACACCAGGAGGATCGTCGTGGCCCTGGGGGGAGTGATCGCCGCCGTGGCGGGAGCCCTGGCCGGGATGGGAACCCCTGAGATCGAACTTCCCCGGGGGGAGGACATCCCGGGAGGAGCGGTGATGGAGGACCCCCTTCTTCCCGGCATTCTCCAGGGAGGGACCGGAGCCCCCTGGGTTTCCTCCCGGGATCGGGCGAAGCACAGGCCCGCCGTTGGCACGCGGGGAAAGATCCGCCGGGTCCGGGAGGGACTGCGCCAGGGACTCCAGGGTTGGGTCGTGGGCCCCACGGGCCCCCTGGAATCGGTGCCGGTGGAACTGGTTCCCCTCTCCAGGCCGGGAGAACCCAGGCAGGCGGAGATCAAGGTCCTCTCCGGCCCGGGCGGGCGGTTCGCTTTCCGGAACATGGGGCTCTCTCCCAGAGGATGGGCCCTCTTGATCCACCCTCCTGGATTCGGGATCCGGGCGATCTCCCTGGAAGCCCCCGCCCTTTCCCGGCCTTTCCATGTGGACCTGGCCTACGGACGGTGGGTGACAGGCCGGGCTTTTTCCTCCGAGGGGAAACCCGTGGGCCTGGGCAGTGTCTGGGTGGGCCTTCCCCTGGAAGGCAGCTCACGGCGCGAGGTCCTCTGGAGGAGGGGCGGGCATACCTCCCGGGAAGGCCGGTTCGTGGCCCGGGATCTTTCGCCGGAGAAGCCTGCCTACATCCTGGTGGACCACCCCCTCTTCGCGCCCGGCACCCCCCTTCGGGTC
>JALUZX010000674.1 GCA_027011425.1 Planctomycetota bacterium | reverse complement strand
GGAGACCGGTCCCACTCCAGGGTGACCCTGTGGCCGTCGGGAGCCAGGAGCACCAGCCGGATCTCCGCCCTTTCCCCGTCGGCCAGGAGCCTGTATCCCAGGTTGGAGAGATCCACGGCCTGGAGAAGAAAGCCTCCTCCCAGGGCCGGAAGAAAGGCCTTTTCCACCTGCCAGGCCACGGCGGCCCCGGCTTTGAGGGCTCCCTTCTTCTCTTTACCCTCCCCGCCCCGGGCCTCCATAGAAAGCCCAACAAGCTCCGGGAGGGATGCCTTGACCCCGGAAAGAGGAAAAGGAAGGGAACGACCCCAGGCGTCCAGGACGCGGGACTTTCCCCTGGGATCACGGAAGAAGGCCACGGGCCGGGGGACATCCAGTTCGAGCCGAACCTGGGAAGGAAGAACCCGTTCGGCCCGGGTCCTGACGGCCAGGCCTTCGGCGTGGATCCTCTCCAGGGCGATTCTGAGGGGAACAGCCTGGAAGATCTGGAAGGACCCGGAAAATGAACCTTCCACCAGGCGGACCAAATGGGCCTTGCCCAGGGGCCCCAGCCAGGGGGGAGCGGCTTCGATCCGGCTCACCCGGGGAATCACCCTGTATTCCGGGCGGGAGGAGACGGCAAGGCGCAGGAAATGGATGCCCGCCACGACCAAGGCGGCTCCTCCCGCCACGGCAAGGGCCCAAAGAGGGGCCTTTCCTCCATCCCGGGTCTTCAAGCCCACGGGTGCCTCCCTGTTCCGCCTTTCGTCCCGAGGGCTTTCCCGGGAAGAAACGCCCCTTCGGGCAGGCCCGGATCTTCCATGAAGAAAAAAACCGGGTTAGTTGAGGCGCGTCACCTGGGGCTTTTCAGGCTCCTTGCGGATCGGTCCCGCCGCGCCCTTCCGGGCGGACTCGGCGTCTTCGATGAAGAGTTCCAGGGTGGTCAGGATGCTCTCCGCCAGGTCACGATCCAGGGAAAGAGTCTTTTCGCCCGAGGCGAGTTCGATCTCGTGGGAAAGGAGCTTGGCCGTCACCTTCAGCTGGGAGAGACGCCTCTCAACCATTCTGGCCAGTCCGACCGGGTCCGTTGCCTTGTCCATAGGTATGCCTCGCTTGTGGGGGTTTTGGTTTCGATGGGACTTTCCCGTCGCGGCCGGAATCCTACCCCTTGGAAGAAGGCCCCTGCAAGCCGGGTCTTCCTTGCCGTGAAGGCCTTCCTCCACTAGTCTCGCGGCCCAAATGGCCATGCAATTCAAAGGCTTTGTCCTCAATGACTTCCAGGAGAAGGCCGTCCGGGCCATCCAGGAAGGGAAATCGGTCCTCCTCTCGGCTCCCACGGGGGCAGGAAAGACCCTGGTGGCCGAGTACGCCATCCACCAGGCAATCCGGGAGGGGAAGAAGGTGATCTACACCGCCCCCATCAAGGCCTTGAGCAACCAGAAATACCGGGACTTCCGGGACGACCCGGAGGTGGAAGTGGGCCTGATGACCGGGGATGTGACCCTCCAGCCCAACGCCCCGGTGCTCATCATGACCACCGAGATCTTCAGGAACACCCTCTTCGAGGATCCCAAGAGGGTGGAGGATGTCGCCTGGGTGATCTTCGACGAGATCCACTACATGGACGATCCGGAGAGGGGAACGGTCTGGGAGGAATCTCTCATGTTCTCCCCCGAGAACATCCGGTTCATCTGTCTCTCCGCCACGGTGGCCAACCTCCGCGAATTCGGGGAGTGGATTCGTTCCATCCGGTCCGCGGACCTGGAGATCATCCACAGCGACAAGCGGCCCGTTCCCCTCCACCACAAGCTCTTCCACCGGGCCGCCGGGGTCTTCGAACTCTCCAAGCTCCAGGCGGCCCGCAGGAAGGCCCTGGGGAACCGGAAGAAGGGCCGGCCCCCCCGGCGTTCCCAGGGGGGGATCCACCAGGCCAGCATGGAGCTGTTGGACTACATCCAGCAAAGAAAGCTCCTCCCGGTCCTCTACTTCTCCTTCTCCCGCAGGGAGTGCGAGATCAAGGCCGAAAGGAACGCCGCCCGCAGGAGGCTGCTGAGCGGATCGGAGAGAAAGAGGATGGAGGAACTCTTCGACCGGATCTGCGCCCTCTACCAGCTCGACTGGCGCCAGGACCCGGAACTCCGCTACCTCCGGGACAGGGCCCTCAAGGGGATGGCCTTCCACCACGCCGGGATGCTTCCCATCCACAAGGAGATCGTGGAGAGGCTCTTCACTTCCGGGCTCATCAAGATGCTCTTCACCACGGAAACCTTCGCCCTGGGGGTCAACATGCCCGCCAGGACGGTGGCCTTCAACCAGATCCGGAAGTTCGACGGCGTCTCCGTGGATTTCCTCAAGACCAGGGATTACCTCCAGATGGCGGGCAGGGCGGGGCGCCAGGGAATCGACCAGGAGGGCATGGTCTTCTCCATCCTGGACACGGACGACCTCTTCGAAGCCCCCTTGAAGCGGATCATCCGGGGCAAGGTGGAACCCATCCGGTCCCATTTCAATCTCTCCTATTCCACCATACTCAACCTTTACTCCCGCCTGGGCCCCAACCTGGTGAAGGCCTATGAGCGTTCCTTCGCCCACTTCCAGGCCGAGAAGAGGGGCAGGAAATACGGGGAGAAGGCCCACAGGCGCATGGTGGCTTCCATCGTCGGCAAGATCCATGTCCTCAGGGAAGCGGGCTACATCGACGACGATGGCCTCCTGGACCGGGGCAAGGTGGCCTCCAAGGTCAACGGTTACGAGATCCAGATCACGGAACTCCTCTTCCACGGCCTTCTGGACCAGATGGACCTGGACCAGCTCAACGCGGTCTTCGGGTCCATCGTCTACGAGGCCAGGCGGGGAGATACCTCCTACCGCCACCCCGGGGGCGTTCTCAAGGGCCTGGAAACCAAGGTGGCCAGGGCCATCGACCGCTTCCGTGCCATCGAGGCCGGCCACGGCATCAAGGTCCCCATCAAGGCCCCGGATTTCGACATCGCACCGGCGCTTGCGGCCTGGAGCCGCGGGGTGGACTTCCCCGAGCTGGCCCGCTACACATCCGTGACCCCGGGAGACCTGGTCCGGACCATCCGCATGGCCGTCCAGATGCTCCGCCAACTCCGAAAATGCCTCTCCGGGGACTACCCCTTGCGCGACCGGCTCGCCGAGGCCCTGGTCTGTGTGAACCGGGACGTGGTGGACGCCAAGCGCCAGCTCGAGCTGGGGTGACAGACGCGACAAAAGTCTTGTCTGGTCCTGAACTGGGTGACTGCTTCGGAACTGGCCCCCCGACGTCAAGAGCCCGGATCTCCGATCCGGCCTCGTTCCGGCGGGGGTTTCACAAAATTTCAAACTGTGGGAAGGTCACGATTTTTTTCGGATTTTCGAGAGTCCAGGACTTTTGTCGTAACCGTCACTGGGATAGCCCCGGGCCGGTGAATTCGTTATAGTCGGATGTCTTTGTCCTTGCTCTTCCCCCCTATCCAAGGAGTCACATCCATGCGTACTCTCTATACCCCAACATTCCTCGGCCTTTTCCTCCTCCTCCCCGTCCTCCCCGGCCAGAGCCGGTCCACCGCCTGGTTCAAGGACAACTCCCCCACCTTGGGTGCGGGAAACGCCTTCCCCTGGGGAAGCGAAGGCGTCCGCTACCAGACCATCGTCCCCGGCTCCCTCTTCAAGGGGATGCCCGCCTTGATCCAGGACATCTTCGTGGCGGGCCGGACCAAGGACGTGGAGATCGTCTACGGGGACATCGAAATCCGAATGGGCATCACCCAGCAAGCCGCGCCCACGACCAACTGGAAAACCAACAACCCCAAGCCGGTGACGGTCTACCGCGGGCCCCTACGGGTGCGCTTCAAAGTGGGAAAGTGGACCAGCGTCGGCCTTCCCAGGCCTTACATCTTTCTTCCCCGCTCCTCCAAGGACAACCTCTGCTTCGAAGTGATCGTCTGGAAGGTCCTGGACAAGGGAGGAAACAGCACGGGGCCCAATTTCTACTTTCCCTTGGCGGGAACTTCCGCCTCTCCCGGCGGGGCCATCTCGAGGGCATACCGTTACAAATGGACCCAAAACCAATCCCGGCCTCCCTTTGCATCCTCCTCCTACGGCAACAAGATGGGTCTCCTCCTCTTCGGTGGAAACGTGGTCATCCTGGGAAAAGGGTGCAAGAGTTCCGCCGGCACTGAGCTGAAAGCCTCCGTGCCGTCCAACACATGGCCGTCCCTGGGCAAGCCCTTTACCTTGAACCTGGTTGGAGCGGCCCCCTCCACGGTGGCCTTCCTGCTTCTGGGCAGAAGCGACGTAAAGTGGGGACCTCTGAACCTTCCCTTCGACCTGGGTCCCCTGGGTGCGCCAGGCTGTTTTCTCTGGACCGAGGCGCTGAACTTCCTACCCAGGACCGTGGGATCCCAGGGAACGGCCTCCATGGTCCTTGGGGTCCCCAATGCCCCCGTGCTTGCAGGGGCCAGGCTCTCGGCGGGATGGTTGAACCTGGACGCCAAGGCCAACGCCCTGGGCGCCGCCACTTCGTCCTATGCGAAGCTGATCCTGGGGACCTGAACCGGGGGCTTCCCTGCCGCCCTTCCCTATTCCCCGGATTCCCTTTTCTCGAGAAGCCAGAGAAGCCGGGAAGGAGGAAGTCCTTCCTTCTCCCCAAGGGCCCTGGAGATCACCCGGGCGGGGGAAATTCCGTAACGCCGCGCCAGGCTCCGGAGGCTCTCCCGGGGAGACAGGGGGGAGAACCCGGCGGCCTCGAGTTTCTTCCGGAATTCCGGATAGGTAAAACCGAAGACCGGGGAGAGTTCCCTGATCCCCGCCTCCTCCGCCCCGTCCCAGGGAGGTCTGGAGGCCCCCCTTCCAAGCCAGGCCTGGTGCTCGAAATAGGAATAACCCCGGGGAATGAAGGCCACCGGAGGGATCCCGCCCAGGACACCGGCCCCAAAGGCGAGAACCAGGAAAAGTGCGAGGGCTCCCTCCCGGAGACCTGTCCCCTCGAAGCGGAAGGCCTTCCGGAAATACCCGGCCAGGGCTTTCCGGTTGAACCAAAGGTGGAGGCCCGCCGCCGCCAGGAAAAGGACGGAGAAAGCCATGTGGGTGCCGTACCATTCCTCCCTGGTGAGCCCCAGGAAGGTCCAGCCCGTCCAGCGGGCGATGGACCCACTGGGCTTGATGTAGCAGGCCAGGCCTGTGCCGGCCAAGGCGGGAAAGGAGAAGAAGAGGAGGAAGTTCGCGAAAACCTTCCCTCTCCACCGGTTCTTCAGCGTTCTTTCGGCCATGGTTTCTCTTGGGGCGTTTCGGCGATTGAGCTGGTATTCTCCGGGGGCGGCCCGAGGATTGCAAAAAAGCGCCCCGAGGGGACTTTCCGGAGAAAGTGAACGACCATGGCCAAAAGAACCAGTGAATTCCCCCCGTTTCTCGAATCCCCGGTCTCCCCCAGGGCACTGCGCCGGGCGGCCTGCGTGGCGGTGGAGGAGGTTCTCCGGGTGAAGAAAGGGGAAAGGGTGGTGATCGTGACCAACCCGGAGCCCGACGTGCTTTCCGTGTCCCGGGTCCTCTACGATGCGAGCCTCCGCACCGGGGCTGTTCCCCTTCTCCTGGTCCAACCCAGGAGAACCTCCCTGGAAAACGCCCACGACGGCGTGATCCACGCCCTCCGGTCGGAGCCGGAGGTGATCCTCTCCATCAGCGCCGACAAGCTCGGCAAGGACCGGTTCGGCCTGGAGAAGCCCTACCGCTTCCCAGCAACCAAGGGTTCCTGGCCCCACATCTTCAATGCCCTCCTTGGGGCGAAGAAGACCCGCTCCTTCTGGACGCCTTCCATTACGGCCGAGATGTTCGCCCGCACCGTTCCCGTGGACTACGAGAAGATGCGCGCCCTGGCCAGGCGCCTTTCCCGCGAACTGGACCGGGCGGACCTGGTGAAGATCACCTCTGTGGGGGGCACGGACTTGGAGATCGGACTGGCCGGGCGGAAAAGCTTTCTCGACGACGGGGCCTTCTGGAAGCCCGGAAGCGGGGGAAACCTGCCCGCCGGAGAGGTCTTCGTCTCCCCGGCCAATTACGAGGCCCGGGGCGTGGTGGTCTTCGACGGGTCTCTTTCGGTCGCCGACGGCGGAAGCGCCTTTCTCCCCTCCCGTCCCGTCCGGGTGGAGGTGGAAGGCGGACTGGTCCGGCGGGTCTCCGGGGGCGCCGGCGGCCGTAGACTGGAGAAGTCCCTGCGCCTGGGAGAAGAAGCGGCCCGCCGGATGAAGGGAAAAAAGGGTTGGACTCGGGCCAAAGTGGACCGGCACGCCCGCAACGCCCGCCACCTGGGGGAACTGGGCATCGGCCTCAACCCCAAGGCCCGCATCACGGGAAACATGCTGGAGGACGAGAAGGTCCTGGGGACCTGCCACCTGGCCATTGGTTCCAACTACGACGAGGACGCCCCGGCCTTCATCCACCTCGATTGTCTCGTCCGGAAACCCACGATCCGGACTTTCCGCAATGGCCGGGGGAAGACGATCATGGAAGAAGGACGCATCCTGGTCTGAAGACCTGGGGAACCAGCCCCCCCACTCCCCTATTTCCCGCCCAGGGCGGGGACGCCCTTGGT
>JALUZX010000673.1 GCA_027011425.1 Planctomycetota bacterium | reverse complement strand
GGAGAAGGCTCGGCCTTTCCATGGGGGGATGAGAAACAATCCCCCGCGAACTTTCCCGGCCCGGCCCCGCTTTCTCTCCTTTCTCTTTCCTTTCCTCCTTCTTTCCTGGGGGTGCCAAAGCTTGCCCTCGGGGAAGCCGCCTTCCCCGCTTCCCCGGCCGCGCTGGGTTCCCGTGAGGGAGGGGCCGGCCTACCGGTCCGTGGAGGGGCGTTCGCTGGACGTGGAGATCCTGGGGAACGGGCCGGTGAACGTCCATTTCCACGCCGGGATCCACGGGAGCGAGCCCGAAGGGGTGGATCTCCTGGAACGGCTGGAAGAGGTCCTCCTTTCCAGGCCGGACCTGGTGGAAGGACTGCGGGTGATCCTGGTGAAGAGGGCCAACCCGGACGGACTGGCCCGGGGGACCAGGTTCAACGCCCGCGGGGTGGACCTGAACCGTAACTTCCCCGCCCGCAACTGGAAACGTCTTCCCCGGGGGCGGTCGGGCCGGGCCCCCCTCTCGGAGCCCGAGACGCGGGCTCTGGCCGACCTCTTCCGCCGGTGGCCCCCGGCGCTGGTGGTCACCCTCCACGCGGCGCGCCGGAGCGTCAACTGGGACGGACCCTGCGCCGACCTGGCGGCGAAGATGGCCGGGGACAACGGCTACCGCCTGGAGTCCACCGTTGGATACGCCACGCCGGGTTCCCTGGGGTCCTGGATGGGAAAGGACCGGGACGTGCCGGTGATCACCCTGGAGCTTCGCCGGGGTTCTCCCCGGGACCTTTGGAGGGAGAACCGGAAGGCCCTCCTGGAGGCGGTCCTTTGGGCGAGGCAGAAATTCCTTCCAGGAAAGTCCGCGCCAGCGCCGGGCCGCCGGGCGCTCCCGTGACGGCGTCGGCCAGGACGGGGCGGATCCGGCCCTTGCGCTCCAGGTATCCCGCCCAGAAGGGATAGAGCATGGCGATCCCCCGGTCCTCCAAGGGCGGCGGGGCGTCCAGGCCGGCCCTCCGGAGAAGGGGAAGGTGGAGAGGGACGTTTCGCCGGACCAGTTCCCGGGCCTCCTCCTCTCCGATCCGGAAAGGCAATTCCAGGGCCGTCTCCGGCGATTCTCCCCGGCTTTCCTCCAGGGCACCGGGGTGAAGGAGCCGGAAGTTTCCGTCCAGGGCGTCCACGGCCCAGGCCCCGCCGGGACCTTTTCCGGACCAGGGGAAGACCCAGAAAGGAAAGCGGACCAGCTCCACCTTGGCGAGCTTCCACTTCCGCCAGGGCAGAATCCCGAGAACTCTCCTGGGGAAGGCCTTTTCAGGGGGGACGTGGGCCGCGGGGCGCCGGGGATTCATTTCTCCTCCCCCGCGTCCCGGCCTTCCGCCATTTTCTTCTTCCCGGCCCTGTATCCCAGGCGCATCCAGGCCGCCACGGCCAGGAGGGCCGCTCCGCAGAGGAGGTCCGTGATCCTGCCCCGGGCGTCCCGGGCCAGGAGGGCGCCGGTCCAGAGCAGGAGCCCCAGCAACCCCAGGAAGACGGCGATGATCCCCTTGGCCAGGGTTTCCGACTCCAGGATCCGCCGCTCCTTCTCGCTCACGGTTCGCTTCCTTCCCTGGCGGCCTTGTCCCGGAGGGAGGTCTTGAAGAAGATTCGGGAGATCAGATACTTGTAAGCTCCCAGTGCCAAGGGGAACTTTACCAGGTAGACGTGAAGCGCATAAAGTAAGCTCAACTTGAAGTCATCCGTCTTTTTCCACCATTGCAGGGTTTTTCTGGCGATGAGTCCACCCAGGGCGAGGAGGAAGACCAGCAAGGGAAGGAAAGAAGAGAGAAGGAACGAGAGGAGGAGGGCCAGGGGAAGGCAGGAGCCGACCGCCAAAATGCTCACCAGTGGTTTTCGCCAAAGGGGATCTTCGGTCCAGAAGAAACGGGTGGATACAGCGGCGAAACTCTTTCCGTCTCTGACCGCTCTTCGCCACCACTGCCGGATTGAGTCCATTTGCAGGTCGTGGGTGGTCATGGGGGCGGCCAGGAACCATACAGAGAAACCGTGATGATTTCTCAGCCTCCAGCAAAGTTCTGGTTCCTCTCCTCCCCCGAGAGAAGGGTCGAATCCCCCGCTTTTCTTCAATGCCTCCATCCTGTAGAGGGCGGCGCCTCCCACTTTTTGCACCGGTCCGTCCTTGGGGTCCCCCCAATCGAGCTGGAAGAGCCGGCAGAAGATGTTCTCCGGGTGTCTCTCCGAGACGATCCCGGCCACGAGGCCCACGTCGGGATGGTCCTCCAGGAAGGTCCATCCCCGCTCCAGCCAGTCCGGGTGGAGTTCCATGTCGCCGTCCAGGAACTGCACCAGTTCCCCCTGGGCGTTTTTCCAGCCCAGGTTCCTTCCCTTGGAGGCGTTGGGCTTCGGGTCCTCCAGGCGGAGCACCCGGACCCCCGCGCCTTGGGCGATCTCCATGCTTCCGTCGGTGGAACCCGAGTCCACGTAGAGCACTTCTTTCTTAGAGGAGGGCCAGGATGCCTCCTGGGCGGAACGGAGACAGGCCTCCAGGTGGGCTGCTTCGTTGAGCCCGATCACCACAATGGAAAGAAAGGGGTGTTCCTCGGTCATTGGGTTCAGCCCAGAAAGCCGTAGATCAAGACCTGGGCCGCCAGGGCGGCCAGGGCCCAAAGCCTCAGGTCCTCCAGGAAGAGGGTTTTCTTCTTTCCCGGGGGCAGGCATTCCTCCCGGGGCCGGAAGAGCACCCACAAGGCCAGGAGGACGTATCCTCCGAGAACGAGAAACTTAGGAGCCCACCCGCTCATTCGTCTCCCTCCAGCCTGGATCTCAAGAGTTCCTGGGTCTTTTCTTCTTTCGGGAGGAGGCCGTAGACCAGACCCCTCAAGCTCTCCGGGTCCGGTTTTTCCGTGAAGAGGCTCGCCAGGAGGATCGCCAGGGCCGCCGCCGCGAAGGACCACCAGGCCACGTAGAGGTAAGGGTCCTCCAGCCCGTAGGTGAAGAGTCTCTCCAGGAGGGGGAAGTCCTTTCTCGCCCAGGTGAGGATCCCGGCGAAAGTCACCCCTACGGCGAGTCCCCAGATCCCGGCCGCCCGGGTCGCTCTCTTGGTGAACATTCCCGCCAGAAGAAGCGCCAGGGTGGGTCCCTGGAAGAGGGAGAACAGGGTCTGCATGTTGTCGTAGATGGTCTTGAATCGCCTGGCCTGGGTGGCGTAGAGGAGGCCCGCCAGGAGGAAGAGGACCGTAAGGATCCGGCCCCAGAGGACCATGCTCTTCTCCGAGGGAGAAGCCCCCTTGAATTTGCGCCACGCCGGTTCCGCCAGGTCCTTGAGGAAGAGGGTGGTCCCCGAGGAGGCGTAGGCTTCCACGCTCGAGAGAAGGGCGGCGAAGAAGGCGGCCACCACCAGGCCCTTGGCCCCCACGGGAAGGAGGTCACGGATGAGAAGGGGATAGGCCTGGTTGGAGTCCTCGAGTCCCGGGAAGGCCGCCAGGGCGATCAGCCCGGGAATCACGCCCATGATGGGGATGGCCGTCTTGAGAAGGGCCGCCCAGAGCATCCCGCCCCGGGCGTTCCAGAGGTCCTTGGCGCCCAGGCACTTCTGGACGATGGCCTGGTTCCCGATCCAGTAGGCCGGCGAGAGGACCAGGGCCAGGCCCAGGAGGGTGGCGGGCCAAGGAAAGGCGTGGCCCGGCCCGGCGTCGGTGGGGACCAGAAGGCGGAGGTGATACCGGCAGGCCTCCCCCTGGGCGTGGATCTTCTCCGCCATGCCCGCCGGTCCTCCCACCAGGGCCAGGCCGAGCACGAGGACCGTGACCCCCCCCACGAACATCACCACCAGGTGAACTACGTCGTTCATGGTGATCGCCGCGAGCCCCCCGGCCACGGTGTAGACGGCGACTACGAGAATCGTCACCAGGATGGAGCCCCAGTAGGTCGTCTCGGGGGAGACCCCCAGGACCTGGGGGAGCTGGAAGCAGGTGTTGAGAAAGACCGCCGTGGCGTGAAAGAAGATGCCGAGAGTGCAGGCGGCGAAGAGCACCCAGAGCAGGGAGACCATGCTTCTCACCAGGGGGTGGAAGCGAAGCCCCAGGTATTCTGGGACCGTATAGATCCCGGCCCGGTGGTAGTAGGGGATGAAGACGAAGGCCGCCGCCACCATGGCGGGCACGCAGCCGATCCAGTCGAAGTTGGCCTGGGAGATCCCGTAGGTGTAGGCCCCGGCGGAGAGGCCCATCAGGTCGTAGGCCCCGATGTCCGCCACGACGATCCCCATCCCGATGGCCCACCAGGAGAGGGTTCTCCCGGCCAGCAGGAAGTCCTGTCCCGTGGAGACGTATTTGGCGAAGCGCGTCCCCAGCCAGAGGATGCCCCCCAGGTAGACCGCCAGGATGATCCAGTCCAGGGGGTTCATTTCCGGCCGCCCCCTTTGCGTCCCTTGCCTGATCGGTTTCGGGCGAACAGAGAGAGCAGGACCAGGGCGGCCCCGGCCACGAGAAAAGACTGGGCCCATCGCACGGATTCACGCACCGTCTCGGGGGGGATGTCCGCCAGGGCCAGGGCCACTTTCTTGTCGGCGGACATGAAGATGAAGGAGACCTTTCCGATCCAGCGGAACAGGAAGAAGGTGCCCTGGACCTCGTTGCGGACGTAGGCCAGGAATTCCGCCTGCCCCCAGAGGAGGAGTCCCATGCCCAGAAAGATTCCTCCCAGGAGGTGGAGGGTCCACCTTACCAGGTGGGCGCCTTTCCTGGGGCGGAGGATTCGGATCACCAGCTTGGACCTCCCTGGGATGAAGGGGGGAACGAAAGGGCCGGTTATCCTAACCCGGAGAGGTCATGGATGTCCCCCGGGACCTTCCGGCGATTGGGGGGGGTCACCAGGTGGGCCGCCTCGTCTCCCTCGGCGGGAAAGGGTCTTCCGGCAGGGGGGCGGCCTCGCCCCGGGCTTCCGGGAGAAACCCCTTGGCCGGAAGGGTGCCGTCCAGGATGGACCGGACCGCCCGCGCCAGGACCAGGGCCAGGAGGGGGGGAAGGCTCTCCTGGATCATGCGGAGAGCCCAGGAAGGGGAGCCCCGGAAATGGAAACCGTCGGGAAGGGAGCGCAGCCGGGCCCTCTCCCTGAGGGTGAGGTCCTCGTCTCCTCCCGGTTCGAAGTTCTCCGGTCTTTTCGCCGGGGGAATGGGCTCATGGGCCGATGGGGGGCCTTCCGTGGGAATCCAGGCCCGCATGAGTCTCCCGAACCAGGCCTGGGGTTCGGGGGAGGAGAGAGGGGAAAGGTCCTCCTGCCTTTCCTTGGGCCTGGGGGGAAGGCCCTCCAGGGCCAGGTTTTTCGTGACCGGCGGGAAAGGCGTCTTTTCCGGGGGAGGGATTTGGATCCCAGCCGGGAGGGTTTCCCACTGGCTTTCCCGGGCCTGTTCTTTTCGCTTTCTTCTTTCCCTTTCTTCCGTGGAGCCCGGGAAGAGCCTGGGAGGAGGCCAGCATCCCGGAAGGGGCGGGGGAATCGATGGGTCCAAGGCCAGGAGCACCAGGATTTCGTCTTTCTGGGGGAGGCCGTACCAGGCGGCGTCCAGCTTGGCCGGAAAGATCCGGTAGCCTTCCTCCATGAGAAGGGCTCCCAGGTAGTTGAGGGCTTCGAGTCCCTGGGAGTTCTGTGGGAAGTGGAGGAGGACGGCCTTGGGTTTCAGGTGCCGGATCGCCACGTAGGTGCCGAAGATTCTTCGCTGGGAGTTCTGGGCTTCGGTTTTCCCCGAAAGAGGGGCCCCCACCACTACGTGGGGTCTCTCCTCCAGAAGCCCCCCCTGGAGAGGGAGCCGCGCCGGGTCCCCGTCCCTGGGTCCGGCGCCCAGCAAGGGCGCCGCCAGGGGGGGGAAGTTCTCCCGGAGCAGGACGGCGGCCCGCCGGCTCTCTTCCAGGAGTCCTATGCACCGGAAACCGGCTCGCAAGAAGCCCAGGGCCGTGGCGCCCGTTCCGGCGTGAAGATCCAGGAACGAATAGGAAAGCACCATGATCTCCTCCTGGTTCGCCGACCGGGGCCGCCTTCCTCTCCTTTTTCCCACCCTGGAAAGTCGTCTCTCCGAAGGAATTTTTATCTTACCAGGCTTCGGGCGGACCGGGCAGGGGCTCGTCGAACTCGGGCCTGTTGACCTTGGGGGTTACGGGAAAGCCTTCCATCTCCTCCGGCGGGAAGGGCCGGAGGAGGGCTTCAAGCCGGGGAAGGTCCCGGAAGGCCGGGTCCAGCCAAGGATCGTAGTCCCTGGGGTCCAGAATCACGGGCATCCTGGGGTGGATGGGGGCTACCAGCCGGTTGGCCCGGGTGGTGAGGATGGTGAAGGTTTCCAGGGGCTCCCCAAGGCCCCTTTCCCAGCGCTCCCAGAGGCCGGCGAAAGCGAAGGGCCTCTGGTCCCGGAACCGGAAGAGGTAAGGGCGGCTTCCTCCCGGGCCCTTGCGCCACTCGTAGAACCCGTCCGCCGGGACCAGGCACCTGCGCCCCCGGAAGGCCGGGGCGAAGGAGGGCTTTTCCGGGACGGTCTCGGACCGGGCGTTGATCAGGCGGGAGCCCATGGAGGGATCCTTGGCCCAGGGCGGCACCAGGCCCCACTTGAGGAGCGCCGCCTCTATTTC
>JALUZX010000672.1 GCA_027011425.1 Planctomycetota bacterium | reverse complement strand
CGGCCCCCAGGGAGTTCCCATCCAGGAGGTGCAGGCTCAGCCCGGTGGAGCGGAAACAAAGGATCCAGTTCCCCGCGGGAAGAGCCAGAAAGGGCGCAAGAAAGACCAGGAGCAGGAAAGCCAGGAGGCTTTTCCGCTCCGGCCCCGCCTTGGGCGCCTTCTTCAGGGCGTTCTTCATACAGGAACCTGGACCTTCCCTCCCCCCGGTCCGGGACTTTCCTTCTGGTCCAGGAGTCCCGGGGGTTCAAGGAACCTTTTTTCGCCTTTTCCCCGGGAGGAGGCTACAGGAAAAAAAGGTAGAATTCACCCTCCCTTGGCCGGGCCCGTCTTCTTGAAGAGCACCACCTGGTATTCCCCTTCCTTGACATCTCCGGGGGGAAAGCGGGCCTCCTCGCGGAAAGAGGGGTCTTTTTCCAGGTCGGAGAGCCGCACCTGGTGGTCCTCGCGGGGAGAGGTCCAGTCCCAGAAGACCCAGAGCCCGGGCGGGGCCTTCTGCAGGTTCTCCCTGGTGAGCCTGGGGTGGTCGCACCAGTTCCGGTCGAGAAAGAAGTCGATCCAGGGCTGGCTCGTGGTGTAGGGCTCCCTGCCGTGGCGGGAGGAAAACCAGGCGGCCGCTTCCTTCCGGATCCGGGTTTCCGGCTGAGGCAGCTTCAAGGGCGGAGCCAGGAGCAGGCAGGCCGCCGCCAGGGAGAGGACGCCCCCCCAGCAGAGGACCCGGGCGTGGATCTCACTCAGCCCGTCCTCCAGGAATTCCAGCCCCCAGGCCGCGAAGAGCGCGAGAAGGGGCGCCAGGGGAAGGATGTACCGGGGATACCCGGCGTGGCCCGCCCTCCCCTTGAGAAGGCAATGGATCCCGGCCATCACAAGGAAGAAGACCGTAAGGAGATTCCATTTACGGGCCAGCCCCACCAGGGCGAAGAAGATGAGGGGGACGCCGAAAACCGCCGGAGCGATATAGAAATAGTGGAGGGGATCCACCAGGTTCCCCCGGACCCAGTGGAGGCTCCTGTCCAGGCCCGAGGGATTCCAGGAGGCCATCTGCTTCCCGTAGGTCACGATCCAGAAGAAGTCGGCCCGGACCCAGGTCAGGACGAGGTACCACGCCAGGGTGGGGGCGGCCAGGAGGAGAAGGAGCCTGGGCCTTCTTTTGCGGAAGACAAGATACCACGCCAAGGGAAGGAAGAGGACCACGTTCTCGAAGCGGGCCAGGGGGAGGAGGGCGAAACACAGGACCTCCGCCCGGACCAGGCCCAGGGCGTGCAGCCAGAGCGCCAGGGCGAAGAGGACGACGAAAATCGTCTCGGGGGTGACGCCCGCGGAGTTCTGGAGGAGGAGAGGCTGGAACCCCAGGGCCAGGGCGGCGATCCAGGGCCGTTTCATCCCCAGCCGCGCCGCCGCGAGCCCGGCGAAGAGGCAGGCCAGCAGGGAGTAGACCATGCTGAGGAAGCGGTTCGCCTCGAAACCCTCCCGGACGCCGGCGGGGAGAAAGGCCACAGGCAGGTAGGGAAGGACACCCAGGGGACGGGCCCAGGGATCCACCAGAAGCTTGGGGTGGGACAAGGCCCTCTGGATATACATGCTCCGCACGAGGGAGTCCTTGTCCCAGGGGCGGTCCGAGGAGAAGTGGAACCAGAGGTAGAGGAGGGAAAGGACCGCCAGGGCCGCCGCCAAGGGGAGGCCCCGCCCCTTTTTCCTCGAACCCGCCTGTCCCGCTTCCACCTTCACCTCCGAGCCTTCCTCGTCTTCCCGGCGCCCCCGTGGATACAATGCCCGGTCCAAACGGACAAGG
>JALUZX010000671.1 GCA_027011425.1 Planctomycetota bacterium | reverse complement strand
CCCCCGGCGCCAGGGCCCCTCCCAGGAGGGCCAGCAAGGTGCTCTTGCCCGCGCCGTTGGGCCCCACCAGGAAGTCCAGGCTTCCCTTTTGCATGGCCAGGTTCACCCCCCGGAAGACCTCCCGGTCTCCCCCGTAGGAGAAGGAGAGATTTTCAGCGACGAGAGCCACGGCTTCTCTCCTTGTTTTTCCCGTGTCCTTCCTTCCCCTCTCCCAACTTCTTCCGGTCAGCCGGATGAAGAAGCCGGAAGAGGACCTCCGCCGTCTCCGCCGCCCTGGGCCCGGGCATGAGGAGGAATTTCTGGGTCAGAATATACACCCTCTTCTCCCTCACGGCGGGGAGGCCGGGCAGGGCCTCTTTCCAGTCTTCCAGGAGGGCTTCCTCCCGGACCGCCTCGCCCGGATGGAAGTCCAGGATCACTTCGGGCTCCCGGGCCTGGACGCTTTCCAGGGAGACCTGGGGCCAGGTTCCCGGCGCCGAGGCGAAGACGCCGGCGCCCCCGGCGACGCGGGCGATCTCTCCCAGGAAGGTCTTGTCCGTGGCCGTATAGATCCCGGCCAGCGTGCCTTCCCTGTGGCCCAGGGCCAGGAAGACCGGGACGGGCGGGCCGGCGGAAAATCCTTTGGCGGCCGTGCGGGCCAGGGAGGAGCGGAGCCTGTGGGCGGCCTCCTCGGCTCTTTCGGGGATCCGGAAGAGGAGCCCCAGGCGCCAGTAGGCGCCGAAGAGGTCCTCCAGGGTGTCCAGCTCCAGGGGCGGGTCGGGAAAAGGGATCCCGTGGCGGAGGGCGAAGGCCCGGACCTTGGCGCTCCTCCCCTGGAAGAGCAGGAAGTCCGGCTGAAGGGAGAGGATCCTTTCCAGGTTGGGATTGAAGGCGCCTCCCACCCGGGGAAGGGAGCGGGCCGCCGGGGGGCCGAAGAGGAAATCCGGGACCCCCGCCACCCGCCTTCCCGCCCCCATGTCGAAGACGATCTCCACCAGGGCCGGGGAGAGGCAGACCACTCTTTCGCAGGTTTCGGTGCCCGGGCCGGGGGCGGACCCGGCCGAGGGGCCCGGTTTCGGGGAAAAGGATTCCATCCAGAGGGCGAGAAGGACACCGGCCAGGAGGGCGCCGGCCGTGATCTTTCCCTGGAGGGTGAAGACCGGGCCGGCGGGGGAAGCCATCTGGATCAAGCCTTTCTCTTGAGGTCGAAGAGGTGGATCGCCTCCCCTAAGGCCGCCTCGGCCGCCTCGGGGATGGCCTCGGCCATGGTGGGGTGGGCCTGGATGGTCTCCGCCGCCTGGTCCAGGGTGAGCCCGCCCGCCACGGCCAGGGCCCCGGCGGCGATCAGCTCCGACGCCTCGGGGCCCATGATATGGACGCCCAGCACGCGGCGGGATTCCTTTTGGGCCACGATCTTCACGAAGCCGTCCAGGGCCCCCAGGACGGCGGCCCGTCCCAGGGCCCGGACGGGGAATTTCCCCTCGATGATTTCCAGGCCGGCTTCCTCGGCGGCCCGGGCGGTGAGACCCACCGTGGCGATCTCCGGGTGGGTGAAGACCACCGCCGGAATCGCCGCGGGGTCGAAGGCGGCTTTCTCGTCGCCCGCGATGGACGCGGCCAGAATTTTTCCTTCCGCCGAGGCCTTGTGGGCGAGCATGGGTTGGCCCGCCAGGTCTCCCATGGCGCGGATTCCCGGGACGGAGGTCCTGCCCGCCGGGTCGGTCTCGACGAAGCCGCGCTGGTCGAAGGCGACGCCCGCTTCCTCGAGGCCGCAATCGCCGTCCCATGGTTTGCGTCCCACCGTGACCAGG
>JALUZX010000670.1 GCA_027011425.1 Planctomycetota bacterium | reverse complement strand
GGGGAAGGGTGGTATCTCCCCCTCTCCCGCGTCCTGGACCGGGCCATTCCCGCCATGGGAAAAGAAGTGGCCGCCGCCTGGCGGGAACGGACCCGGGCCGGCGCCCAGCGGCTCCTCCGGAAGGGCCTGGCCCAAAGAAGCCGGAAGATCCTCCTTCAGGCCGCCCAGCGCTACCCAGCCACCCGGGCCCGGCGGGAAGCCCTCCTGGCCCTGGCGGACCTGGCCCTGGAAGGGAGCCTGCCCTGGAAGGCTCTCTTCTACCTGGATGAAGCCTCCCAGGGGGCATCCCCGGAGGAACGGACCCGGATCCTGGCGCGCCGGGCCTTCGCCTGGGCATGCATGGGTCACGAAAGCGAGAGGAACCAGGCCCTGGCCGAGCTGACCGCCCTGGGAAAGCCCGTTCCTTTCCGGGGCGCCCTGGTCCCTCCGGCCCGCCTGGCCGGACTTCCTCCCTTCCAGGTCCAGGCCCCGGAAAATCCAGCCCTGTCCTGGCGCCCCGGCTGGGCGGCCCGCCTTTGGCTCCGGGAATCCCCCCCTCCACCGCAACCCAAAAAAATTGAAAACCGGTTCTCCTTCCTCTCCTTCCGGGGCGGAAGCACCCTTTTTCCCGGCCCCTCGGGTCCCCTGGAGAAGCTGGACCTCTCCACCCCCTGGATCGCCTTCGAAGGAAACCGCTTCTTCCTCCGGGGAAAAGACGGTGTGGACATCCTGGACACCCCCACGGGCCGGCTCCTGGGGAGGATCCGCAAAGAGTCCAAGAGCCCTTCCGGCCTGGAAGTCGACCCTTCCATGCCGTCCCCCGTCCTGGCTCCCTGGGCCATGGCCGAGAGGCTCCCGGCCCTGGAAGGGGACATGCTCTACCTTCTCTGCCCCTGGAAATTCTCCCCTTCCCCGAGGGAGTTCCGCTTCCTGGCCATGAGAAGGACCCCCGCCTGGATCCCGAAAAAGCTCGCCGCCTTCCGGATCTCCACGGGAAAGCCCGCCTGGACCTTCAACGTATCCAGGCTCCCCGCGCCCCTCTCCCAGGGCGTGATCCTCTCGGGGCCCGCAGCCACCCAGGGCGTCGTAGCCCTCCTGCTCCAGGCCTCGGGAAACTTCCACCTCCTGGGCCTGGACGGGTCCTCCGGAACAATCCGTTGGACCGTTTTTCTCCACGGAGGGGGAACGGGCTACGTCCGCCCCCCGGCACCGCCCATGGCGGCCCGGGGCGGCGCCTTCTTCGTCTCCACCGGCGCGGGAGCCGTGTGCGCCGTGGACGCCCGGGAAGGACGAGTCCTCTGGCTCCGGGCCTATCCCAGGAAGGACCCGGCGGCGCCCCTCCTCCACGCCCCGGAGAAGTGGTCCGGCGGCTGGGCGATCCCCGCCGGTGGAATTCCGGCCCCAGGGTTCCAGGTCTCCCGACCCCTCCTTCTCGGAGACATCCTCGCCCTGGCGCCCCCCGACGGGGACTACGCCCTGGGGATCTCCTCCCTGGACGGACGCCTCGTCTGGCGGTCCTCCAGGAGGGACCCCAGGGAGCCAGGGAGATTCCCTCCCGCCGTGGACCACCTGGTGGGAGGCGACCGGGACATGGTCTACCTGGCGGGACGCAAGCTGATGGCCCTGGAGACCCGGACTGGCCGGAAAATCTGGGAAACCGAAATCCCACCCGTCGAGGGTAGGGGAACGTCCACAAGGGACTCCGTCCTTCTTCCCGTGACCGGCGGCGTCCTGGCCGTGGAGAAGGCCCTGCCCCACTCCAAGGCTTTTCTCAAGCTCCCCGGCCGCCCGCCGGGCCCCATGGACCTCTAC
>JALUZX010000669.1 GCA_027011425.1 Planctomycetota bacterium | reverse complement strand
GTAGGAAGGAGTGGCCCCGTGCCCGGCTCCGGCGCGCCCCCGTCTTGAAAAGAGCATTGATCGACAGACGCGACAAATGTCACTGCCTCGTACCCCCCCGTCCCGGGCTGGCGCGAATCGCCGTCCCTCGGGCGCCCCCTTCCGCGCCGACCCGCTACATCTCGTAGAGCTTGGGGTCCTTCCGGATCCGCTTCATCTGTTTGGCGCGGCGGAGGATCTCCTTGGGCGTGAGTTCGAAGGGATCCTCCTCCTCGAGGCTGTCGCCTAGTTTCTCCTCCAGCTCGTCCGGGTCCTCCCCGGCCTCCATCCGGGCCAGGGCCTCCTCCATGGCCTTGCCGAGGGGCATCCCGGTCTTCCGCATGAAGGAGCGCATCCACCGGGCCGCCTCCCTGGGGTTTTCCTCGTCCAGGCCCTCCGCCTGGGAGGCCAGGTCCATCATGGCGCTCTCCAGGTTGTCCTCGTCGATGGGAAGGTCCGGCTCCTCCCCTGCCTTCCCGGTGATCGCAAACAAGGAAACTTCCCTGACAAGCTCGTGACTCCCGTCCCGGGGGCAGGGCGGCACCTTGTCGGGCGCCATGACCCGGCTGAAGAACTGGTAGATCCTGTTGCACCCGGGACAATAGAACTCGTAGATCGGCATGGGTCTCCCTACCTCCCCCTCCGCCCCGTCTTCCCGAAGCGGAGGATACCGAAACGGTAAAGGGTATGGTAGTCCCCTTCCGGGACGGGAGCCCAGGACAGACCGAGGGCCCGGCTCCCCTTGGAACGTTCCACCCTGAAAAAATTCGCCCGCCAGGCCGCTCCCGGCCGGGGCCGAAGTCCGCCGCCCCGTCCGGGGATCTCCTTCCAGGGGATTCGAAGCTCCGCCACCCAGCCCCGATCCGTGTCGCCGGGGCGGTTCAGGGTTCCTTTCACCTTCACCGCCGCCTCCACCGCCGGGTTCCAGGAGCGGTTCTCCCCCCGCCGGGGTCCCTGGAAGGAGGAGTCGAAGAGGACCCCCCGGGGCGAAACCTCCAGCTCCACGTAGTCCTTCCCGTCCCCGTCGGGGTCCAGGAAGGCCTCCACGGAGTCGGCCAGCCAGAGAGGATCGTCCCGCTTTGCGTAGGGAGAGGAAACTTCCCGGTCGGCGCACTGGAAGGCCAGGCAGAGCCCCTTGGGGTCGGCGGCGATCCGGAGAAGGGTGGCCGCACCCGGCGGGGCCGGGGCGCCGGTGGTGTCGACCCCCAGGTCATCCCGGGCCGCCCCTTCCCAGGCCGGCTCCAAGGACCCGTCGATCACCAAAGGAGTTTCGAAGAATGGCACCACCGCCACAGGCCGGGGAAAGTCCTTCCCCTTCTTCTCCAGCGGGACCCGGGCCCCGCCGCCGCTTTTCTTTCCCCCGCCCGTTTTGCCCTTCCTCTCCCGCGGAAGGTCGCCTACCCGCACCAGGCGGACCCGGTCCAACAACAGCTTGGTCCCCCTCGAATAGGCGCTCCGGCCCAGGCTCTTGAATTCCAGGGCGGTCCTCCTACCCCTCACCGGAAACCGACCAAGGTAGACGCGGGAGGGAAGGCAAAGCTCCGTCCTTCGGTCCAGGAAGGCGTCGAAGGCCGCGGGAACGCCGCCCGGGACGGAGACCCGGAACAACCCGCACTCCCTGCCCCGCCTCAAGGTCGCCACACATTCGTAAACGCCTGGACGCAACCCTTTCACCGGGAGGAGCAGGGTCGCCCCCTCCCCGTCGGGAGTCCACTCCAGGAGCCTCCCCCCTCCCCAAAGCAGGTGGTTCGCCCGAACCACGCGGACTCCCCCCC
>JALUZX010000668.1 GCA_027011425.1 Planctomycetota bacterium | reverse complement strand
GCGGATGAACTCGGCGCTCGCCCAGTTGTGGGGCATGTCCCCCGTCTCCCGGGGCGGGTCTCCCTTGAGGCTCTGCTCCTCCCGCCAGCAAAGGGTTGGGGAGGAGTGGTTGGCGAAGGCGTAGAGCACCTTCTCCGCTTCCAGGTCCCTGCCCAGCCATAGGAGGGCGTGGCCGTAGAAGGAGGCCAGGTAGTTCCAGACCCCTTTCGCGTTCCAGCCGGAACCGTAGAGGATCCCCTCCCGCTTGGACTTCTCCAGGACGCCCATGATCCCCCGGACCAGGGGATCGCCGGGCCGCCAGAGCCGGCCGGGGAATACGCCGTGCAGGAACGCCCACTGGCCCCGCACGTCGCTGTATTTTCTCCCGCCGGGCATCACCACGGGAAGGACCAGGCCCTCCCGGGTCTTCTTCCCGTCCCGGGCGGCGGCCTTCTCGAAGGCCTTTCTCAAGGAGTCCGCCTCCCTTCCGAAGGCCCGGGCGTCCCCGGTCTTGCCCAGGACACGGGCCATGTCCCGGGCCGATTCCAGGCCCACCATGATCCAGTATACGTTGGAATATTCCGGCTCGATCCCGCCGATCCCTCCGTCGGTGAACCCCGGCGGGAGGAGGCCGGCGCACTCTCCCCCGGCCTTCTCCCTGAGGCCGTGGATGAAGGCGACCATCCTTCGCACCCTGGGCCAGAGGGCGGAGATCCAAGCCCGGTCGCCTGTGAGTTCGAAGTGCCGTTTCAGGATCCAGAGGACGATCCCCGTCTCCTTCCAATACTTGCGGAGGAGCTGGAATCCTCCGTCGGGCCTCTGGTAGGTGAGGATGTGCTCGATTCCGGCCCGGGCGTCCTTCCAGCGCCCCAGGTAGGTCACCGCCTCGAGCAGGAAGGATCCGTCCACGATCCACAAGCCCCGGTAGACCAGGGGACCCACCTGGAAGGCGGGTTTGCCCCTCTTGATCTCCCTGGCCTGCCAGATGTTCCGGATGCAGGAATCCAAAAGCCCCTGGACGGCCGGGTCGGGGACGAGGATACGCCCCCAGGGAAGGTCCCGGCTCTTCCACCAGGGGCCCGCCCGCCGGGCTTCGGCGCCGGCCTGGCCGGGGGAGACGGGCCGGGGGCGGGCCCCGGCGGGCCGGGCCAGGCAGAAGGAGTGGGGGCCTTGGCCCTGGAAGCGGAAAGACAGGTCCAGACCGCCGGGGATCCTTTCCACCCTTTCCGGGACAAGGGAGGGAACGAGAAAGGGGACCCCTCCCAGGAGAACGGCCCCGGCCGCCCGGTCCCACGCGAGAGGCCGGGAGGAATGGATCCGGACCTGGAGCCGGGAGGCCCCCGAAAGGGTCCCCCGCCAGAGGTCCATCCGGGGCGGAAGCCCCCTGAAATCCTGGAGGCCGCAATCGAGGAAGGCCGTCGGCTTCGCCCCGGGATCCCCTCCTCTCACCAAGGCGGCGGCGTCCGGGCGGGAACCCGCGGGAAAGGCCCAGAGAGCGTTCAGGATGGTGTTGGAGTCCTTCGCCCCCGGGGCCGGGCGGACCCGGAAGAGGACCAAGCCGTCGCCGTCGGCGTCCTTTCCTTCCAGGAAGACCACCAGGGGCTTGTCGGGACCCGCCTCGGCCACGGGATCCACCCTCCGGCTCCGCCCTCCCTCCACCTGGAGAAGGAGGGGACGGATGCCGGGTTTTTTGTGGTAGCCTTCGCAGAGCCCCGCCCCCACGAGGCAGGCATGGTTGCGGGCTACCGGAATCTTGTAGACCAGGTCCTTCCCGCCCCAGCCCTCGTGGATCCGGGAGAAGCACGGGGCGAAGCCG
>JALUZX010000667.1 GCA_027011425.1 Planctomycetota bacterium | reverse complement strand
GTCCAAAGGGGGGCGGTGGAACCCGAGACGGGGGCGGCCTGGGCGCCCAGGGAGAAGCCAAGGCCTTCGGCCAGGTTGCGGGCAAAGGCCAGGTGGATCCACCCGTCGTCCAGGGGAATGGAAAGGGCCCCGCCCCTGTGAAGGCACTGGAGGGCGAAAAGGAGGAGGACTCCGCCGAAGAGGAGGAGAGCCGCAAGGAAAGGCCGGGTCGTGTCCCCAAGGGTCTTCATCTCGGGGAAGCATACCAGGAGGGATTCCCTGGGGCCTTGCCCCGCCGGCACTGGTCCCCCCATGATGGCCCTTCTGGTTCGTGTTCCCTTGCGGAGAAAGACGAGAAAAGAGGACATGGGACTTTCGGGAAGGATCGCGGTTTTGGGGTTTCTCCCCCTGGCGTGTCTCCTGGCGGCGGGCCGGGGGGCGGCGGACGTGGTCTACCTGAAGGGCGGGTTCCAGGTGGAGGGCCGGGTGGTGAAGGTGGAAAGACGCCGGATCCTCCTGGAGACCCTTTCGGGGCTCAAGTCCATCCCCCGGGCGCGGATCCTCCGGATCCGGCGCAAGCCCTGGCTTCCCGGGGAGTTCCGGGACCGCCTGGAGAGGGCCGGGAGGAGAAAGGACCTGGCCTCCCTCAAGAGGCTCTTGAAGTGGGCCCTGGAGCCGGGGCGGAAGAAGAAGCTCGCCTCTCTGCTTCCGGGCCTCTACAAGCGGATCCTGGATTTGGACCCGGACGACGAGGAGGCCCGCAAAGCCCTGGGGTTCGTCCGCTTCGAGGGAAAGTGGGTCACTCCCGAAGAGAAGGCCCGCCTGGAATCGGAGCGGGAAAAGGCCGAGGAGGAGCGCTTCTGGGAGAAGCGGGCCGAGGAGAAGAAAGCCGGCGCTCCCTACGGGGGAAAGCCCCTGGACGAGCAGATCGCGGACCAGGCCGCCTCGGACCGGGCCGACGCCTTCGCCTTGGCCGGGGCCCTGGGCGTTCCCTCGGTGACGGTCCTCTCCAGCCGGCGGATCTCCATCCAGGGGGTTCTCACCAGGGAAGAGGCCCGTTCGCTCCTGGAGATTGGAGAGAGGGCCCTCACTACCTGGGGGCGGGAGATCTTCGAGGATGGGGCCTTTCAGCCTTTTTCGGGAAGGCGCAACAAGTTTCATTTCTACCTGGTTCGGCTCCGGGACCTGCCGGACATGGTGGACTACGCGGCCAAGGCCCACGGGGGAATGAGCCGGGGGGACCGGCGTTTCTATGCCGAATGGGGACTCGGGATTCCTCCCAACGGCTGGGACCACTACTTCGTCCTGCCCTTGGAACGAAGCCCCTTGGACCTGAAAGAGCCTTTTATTCTGGCCCTGGCGCGTTCCTGGGCGGAGGCGGCGGCCGACGCCAAGCTCATGCCCTGGATGCCCGAGGGGTTCGCCGTGGAGGCGGCCCGCCGCGTGCTTGGGGTTTCTCCCGTGGTGAAGGTGGAGTTCGCCCTGGGGGGGGAGCCTTATTCTTTTAGCGATGGGGTGAGGTGGCGCTGGCTGGCCTTGACGCTCGGGAAGATCGGAAAGGATCCTTCGATATCCAGTATTTTCCCCAAGCAGGATACGGAGATTACCGTATACGATGTGGCCAAGGCGGCGGGCCTGGTGGAGATGCTCTGGGAGGGGGACCCCCGGGACATCGGCCGGCTGTTGAGGCTTCTTGGATACAAGCACGGCACCCAGCCCTGGGCGGTGAAGCGGCTTTTCAATCAGCCCCCGGAGAAGGTGGACCAGCTCTTCCGGGTATGGGCGGCCCGGGCCAAGCGCTGAAGGTCAGGGCGGGGG
>JALUZX010000666.1 GCA_027011425.1 Planctomycetota bacterium | reverse complement strand
GGGCCCTGGGCCGGGCCCAGGACCTGGACGTCCAGGGTCTCCAGGGGGGCGGCCGAGACCAGGAGGACGAGCTGGTCCGCCCGGCCGTCGCCGTCGGTGTCGTCGGCCTGGGCGGGAACCCTCTTTCCCCGGACCCGGGCCTCCAGGGCCCCCGGCGAGAGCCGGGGGTGGTGGATCCTTCTCAGGTCCACCACCACGGCCTCCCCTTTCCTTTCCATTCTCAAGGGGTTCCAGAGGCGGAACCGGAAGGACTGGGCGGAGCCGCCCGGCGCCAGGCCGAGAAGGAGGGCGGGGATCAGGTAGTGCCGTTTCATGGGAGCCATCCTTGGCTTCGAGGAGTCCAGGGAGGGGAGCGGAGGGCCAATCTACCCGGCCGGGAGAGAGATCTGAACCTCGGCCCGGTAAAATCCAGCCTTTCGGCTTGCCCCACTCCAGGAAAGGACCCTCCTTATGGGAAAGACCGCCTTTTTTTCCATCCTGGCCTCCTTTCTTTCTTCCTTTCTCCTTCTTCCCGGCCAGGAAGAGTGCACCATCGGGGTCGCCTGCGCCCGGGCTGCCGGCGGCCGGCCGCTTCTTTGGAAGAACCGGGACACCGGCGCCGACTCGCGCAACGTCGTGGAATTGCGCAAAGGGAGGCGCTTCACCTTCCTCGGTCTGGTGAATCCGGGGAGCCGGAACGTCTGGGCCGGGGTGAACGAAGCGGGTTTCGCCCTGGTGAACGCCCAGTCCGCCGACCTTGGGGAAAAGGGTCAGAAAGGCCCGGGAAACGGCCGCTTCCTGGCCCGGGCCCTGGGATCCTGTTCGGGCCTGGGGGAGTTCCGGGCGCTCCTGGAGAAGACCAACAAGACGGGCCGTTCCACCCACACCAGCTACGGCGCCATCGACGCCCGGGGCGGCGCGGGGATCTTCGAGGTGAAGGGAAGGTCCTATGTCTTCTTCGACGCCCGGGACAAAAAGACGGCTCCGGGGGGCTGGATCGTCAGGACCAACTTTGCTTTTACGGGAGACGGGAAGAGGGGCGGAGGCATGGCCCGGTACCTGCGGGCCCGCTTCCTCTGGGAAAGGCTCTGCGCCCGGGGGGAACTCCGCCCGGAGAAGGTCCTGAGGATCTGCGCGCGCGACCTGGCCTCCCCGGAGGGGAAGCCTTACCCCCTGCCCTACGCCCGGCCCGACGACAGGCTTCCGCCTTTTTCGGTGGAGACCTTCTCCACCATCGACCGGTATACCACCAGGGCGGCCGTGGTCTTCTCGGGGGTGAAAAAAGGCGGGGACCCGGCTGGGACGGTCATGTGGGGCGTCATGGGGGAGCCCCTCTTCTCGGTGGCCGTGCCCCTCTGGGTGGCCGGGGGGCCTCCTCCCTCTCCCCTGGAAGGGAAGAAGATCAGCCCGATTCTCTCGGTGGAACGGCGGTTGAAATCCCTGCTCTACGTCCGCCTCCACCGCCTGGGGAAGGTCCGGTCCTACCTGGACACCCGGCCCCTGCCGGGGATCCTGGCCGGACTCTACGGAGCGGAGGACGGGATTTTCGCCGAGGCCCGGCGGTTTCTCCGGGCCGGCGGGCCCGCCCGGCTGGGGAAGAAGAGAACCGCCGCCCTGGAGGCGCGGCTGGCCGGCCGGGCCCTGGAGGCGATGAAGAGCGTGCTGGCCTTCTGGGAGGGGCGGACACCGATCCGGGTCGGCGTGTATAGCGGTGAAGGGGCTCTCCCCTTATGCGTCCGCCAGACCCTGGAGGCTCTCAGGATCGATCCCTGGGTGTCGGCCTTTCCCGTGGACGGTACGGATCTCCTCTCGGGGGCC
>JALUZX010000665.1 GCA_027011425.1 Planctomycetota bacterium | reverse complement strand
GGTTCCGGGAGACCTGGCGGAAGGAGTAGCCCGCGGGATGGGGGCCTTTCCGCTCCGGCTTTTTCCTGAATTCCGAAAAGGGGCCTTCACCGCGCGGCACGGCCGGTTTCTGGTGGAGGCCCGCTCGGGGGGAAGGGTCTTGCGGGCCTACCTGCCCAATCCGGGAAGGCTGGGGGAGCTGCTTTTGCCCGGGGCGGATCTCTACCTGGTGAAAGAGGAGGGAAAGGCGGGCCGGAGGACGGAGTGGACCGCCGTGGCCGTGGAGGGAAGTCAGGGGCCCGTGATCCTGCATACGGGCCGGACCAACGACATCGCCCAGGCCCTCCTGGAAGAGGACCTGGTTCCGGGCCTGGAGGGAGCACGGATCGTGAAGAGGGAGGCCCCTCTGGGACGGTCCCGGTTCGACTTTCTCCTGGAGCTTGGAGGAGAGCCCTTCTGGCTGGAAGTGAAGTCCTGCACATTGCTGGCCGGGCGGGCCGCCCTCTTCCCCGACGCGGTCACCGAGAGGGGGCGGCGCCACCTGGAGGAACTGGATCACCTGGCCCGTAAGGGAACCCCTGCGGGGGTCCTCTTCGTGGTGCACCACCCCCGGGCCCGCTGGTTTCTTCCGGATTGGCACACCGACCCGGCCTTTGCCGGGAGCTTCCTTGCCAAGGGCCCCGGACTCCGGGTCTGGCCCATGCCTGTCCGGACCGGCCCGGACCTGGAGATCGAACCCGCCGGCCCGCCCCTTCCCGTTCCCTTGGATATCCTGGAGCGGGAGCTGGGGGACCGGGGGGCCTACCTGGTGGTCCTGGAGCTTGAGAGAAAGGCCCTCCTGGAAGTCGGATCCTTGGGGGCGGTGCGATTTCCAAGGGGGTATTACGTCTACGTTGGGTCGGCCATGAAGGGCCTGGCAGCGCGCCTGTCCCGCCACAAGCGAAAGCGGAAGCGCCTCCACTGGCACATCGACTACCTGCGGGAGAGGGCCCGGTTCGTGGAGGCCTTGGCCTTTCGTTCTTCCCGCCGGATCGAGTGCGACCTGGCCCGGGCCGTCTCCGGGTTGGGGAGGCCCTTTCCTCCTGGATTCGGGTCCAGCGACTGTTCCTGTCCGGCCCACCTGGTTCATTTCGAGAGAGATCCCAGGAGCCTCAGGGCCTTCCAGGATGTGCTGGGCCGGTTCCGGAGCCTGGCCCTGGAGGAGGATGCCGGGCCTTGACGGGAAGCCGGGAATAGCCAAAAATTCCCCCAACAAGCCGGCCTGGAATTCATCATTTCCCGGATTGCTTTTTCTGGTTTTCCCAAGACTCCCCCAAACCCATTGCCTGGCGTCCTTATCCAGGGAGCCGGGAAGGAGGCAGCATGAGAAAGACCCCCATGGCTCTGGTTTTCGGGCTCTCCCTCTTTCTTGGAGGAAGCCTGGCCGCCCAGACCACCTACACCTACTGGTGCGATGCGGTCAACGGCAACGACACCAATGGAGGCACCTCCCCCAAGACGGCCTTCAAGTCCATCACCCACGCCGTGAGCGTGCTCCGCAAGGGAGACACCCTCTATATCCTTCCAGGCGTCTATAGCGTTTCCAAGACGAAGGAGAAGTTCCCCATCTACGTCGGCGCCGGCCCCATGAACCAGGACAAAGTCAAGATCATCGCCCCCTACGGGCCGAAGGTCACCATCCTGGACATGGAAAACAAGACCTACTTCTCGGCCCTGCGCTTCAGGGACCTCGCCAAAGGCGCCAAGATCTCGGGCCTCCAGATAAGGAACGGAACCAGTGTTTCCTGGCACTGCGGGATCCGGCTGGGTTCCGCCAGCGGGGCGCAATGGGCCGCCATCGACGTGGAGGTCTTCGATTGCATGTTTGTCAATCTTTACAACGGAATCGACGTGTGGTCGAACGGAGGAGGAGGTTGCAGGATCCACGACAACCTTTTCCTGAACAACAAGGGATTCGGCGTGGTTTTCGTGGGGACCCCGGGCAACAAAGGCGTCTACATATACAACAACACAATTGTCGGCGCGGGGAAGGCCGCCGTCTATATCTGGTATGATCCGAATTACGGCTTCATTCCCGATAAAGCCGTTATCGTAAACAATATCGCATACAAAGGGGCGGCGTCCGGTTTCCAGAGTGCCGTTTATAGCAGGATCCACATGAAGCCCATTACCTTCGAGAGCAACGACGCTTTCGGAAACAACTTCAACTACAAGTTCTCGGCCGGGACTCCCTCGGCCTCGAACCTCACGGTGGATCCCCTCTTCGTGGATCCCTCCAAGGGGGACTGGCGCCTCAAGACCAACAGCCCCCTTATCGAGAAGGGCTGGATCAAGGACTATTCCCTCTACGGCACGCCCGACCTCTACGGCAACGCCTCGCTCTTCGACTACAACGGCGACGGCTTCGCCCAGCCCGACATCGGGTGCCACGAGGTGAGCGACGTCCTCACCACCCTTTCCGGGAAGTGGGCCATCGGCCAGACGGTGACCCTCAACCACAAGGGCCCCGCCGGGTTCATGGCCATCGACTTCATGAGCCGGACTTACCCCGGCATGGGGCTTCCCCTGCTGGGCTCCTTCATCCCCGATCCTTTGCGGATGCTCCCCTTCTACCTGATGGGAGGAAGCACGGCCCCCCAGAAGATTCCCCTGCCTAACAATCCTTACTTGGTGGGCGTTCCTCTCTACATCCAGACCATCTACACCAGGGTGGACCTCAAGGTCGTCAAGGCGGGGAACCTGCTCTTCGAACTCTTCTGAGGCGAAGGGTCGATTCCGGAAAAAAGGAGGCGGAAGGGCCGGGCCCTTCCGCCTCCGCCTTTTTTTCCACCCCCCCGGCCGGGCATAATGGCCGTGGGGCCCAGGGGGAAGGGAGGGGGGTCCGGCCCAACCAAGGAACTCTGGAGGTAGACCATGGCATCGACGCTCCCCAAAAGAGGCCGGCCGCTTTTCTTCGCCGCCTCGCTGGTCGCGGGTGGACTGGCTTTGCAAGGGTGCGCGGCCGCCGGCCGGGCGGGAGGAAAGAAAGGAAGTGTGACCGTGGAAAAAGCGCCTTTCGGAACCGTGAAGGGGAAGCCCGTATCTCTTTTCACCCTCCAGAACGCCCACGGCATGACGGTGAAGATCACCAATTACGGGGGAATCGTGACTTCGCTTGTGGTTCCGGACCGGGGGGGAAAGTTCGCCGACGTGGTCCTGGGTTACGACGACCTGGAAGGATACCTGAAGGATTCCCCCTATTTCGGGGCCTTGGTGGGCCGATACGCCAACCGCATCGCCAAGGGAAGGTTCGTGCTGGACGGTAAGGAATACAAGCTGGCCTGCAACAACGGGCCCAATCACCTCCACGGGGGGGTCGAGGGGTTCGACAAGAAGGTCTGGGACGCCGAGCCCTATACGGCCTCCCGCGAAGCCGGGGTGATTCTCCGCTACCTGAGCAAGGACGGGGAGGAGGGATACCCGGGCAACCTGAAGGTCCAGGTGACCTACGCCTTGACGGAGGAGAACGAGTTGATCATCCGCTACCAGGCGGTGACGGACAAGGCTACGCCGGTGAACCTTACCCACCACGGGTATTTCAACCTGAAGGGCGCCGGCGAAGGCGACATCCTGGGCCACGAGGTCACGATCGAGGCGGACAGGTATTGCGTGGTGGACGGCGAGTTGATCCCAACGGGGGAACTGCGGCCCGTGAAGGGGACGCCCATGGATTTCACCTCGCCCCACACCATCGGGGAGAGGATCGCCGTGGTGAAGGGCGGGTACGACCACGACTTCCTCCTGAACCCGCCCAGGGACCCGGACCACCCCACCCTGGCGGCCCACGTGCGCGAGCCCGGGACGGGGCGGGTGATGATGGTCTACACCACGGAGCCGAGCCTCCAGCTCTACACGGGGAACTTCCTGGACGGCACGATCACCGGCAAGGGCGGGAAGGTCTACAAGAAGCACTACGCCTTCTGCATGGAGGCCCAGCACTTTCCCGATTCGCCCAACCACCCCGAATTCCCCGACGTGATCCTACGGCCGGGGCGGATGTACAGGCAGACCACGATCTACAGGTTCACCACCGATTGAGGACCGGTCCCCTCACCGGAGCCCGAAGGTGATATGGCCGTTGCTGGTATGGGCGGTGGAGAGGACCTTTCCGTCTCCCAGGGCGATCCGGTAGTGGTTCTTCCCTGATTCGAGGATGCGGACCAGGGGTTCCCCCTCGATCCGAATCCCGCCGTTGCCGGTCTTCAGATCCACGATCCCCGAAAAGGCCTTTCCCACCCGGATGACCATGGAGCCGTTGGAGGAGACCAGCTCGAAGGGACCGGGGTTTCCCGGGGAGAGGGAGGCTTCCAGTCGTCCATTGGAGGTCCGGGCTTTCACCGGCCCCCCGGCGCCGCGGAGGAAGATGGCTCCGTTGCCGGTGCGGGCCCGGATCCCCCCCCGGATTCTCTTCAGCGTGACCCGTCCGTTGCTGGTTTCGGCGCGGAGGGGGCCGGCATGGTCCTCCACGCGGATCCGGCCGTTGGAGGTCTCCAGGTCGGCTTCACCGGCCATGCCTTCCAGGCGGATCGCCCCGTTGGAGGTGCGGACCCTTACGTTCCGGGCCCCCGGGGCCAGGATCTCGAAGGAACAGGACTCCCGGGAATGTCTCTTTCCTCCCGGCCAGATGGGAGAGATCTCCAGGTCTCCCTTTTCGTTCCGCCCGGCCTCGATCCGGACCTGGTCCAAACGTTGCTTGGTTTCCGCCCGGATGCGGGCGTGGACGCGCACCTGGTTTCCCTCCCCTTTGAGGACGGCCACTCCTCCGTTTCGGGTGCGGATGGAAAGGCCCTTGCCCGGGAGATAGGGGACCCGAAGGTCCCGGGTTCCTTCCACCAGGGGCGGGGCGAAGAGCCGGCAGGCGCAGGAGAGGATCAGGAAGCATGGAAGAAGTAGAGCCAAACGATTGACCCCGGCCATGGGACCTCCTTTCAGCGGGAATGTCCTTTCCTATGGGGAAGAAGCTCAGGGACCCGATCTATTCGCGGAGAGGGGGAAAAGATTCTGGCCGCCGGGGGTCTCTCAAAATTTCAGGACCTCTTCGTTGGTCTTCGTCTTGAAGGGGCCTGCCCGGAAGGAGCAGATCACTTTGTAGCTCTTGCCTTTTCGGGGGCCACGCCACGTGGCCGAGCAGGTAAAGCCTCAGCCGTAGTGGAAGGAACCCTGGGCGGCCACCCTGAGGGACGGCAACTCCAGGATCTTGTAGGTCGGTTCCAGGGGCCTGTATCTGCTCCGGGAGGACCTGGGGACAGCGCTCTTTTTGTAGGTCATGGACCGGATGTCCGTGACCCTCTCCCCGCCGGCGCCGAGCAATGTGAAGCTCAACCTGGCCGCCACGGACCGGGACCAAAGCAATTTCGGGAAGCGGGCATAGACCCCCACCCTGGGAACGAAGGGTTCCCCGAACCGGAGAGTGAGGGTTTTTCCCGCCTTGGCGGTGAGAGCCGGGCCGTCCTTGGCCCCAGCCGCAAGGAGGATCCATTCGTTGCCGCCGTCGTCCTCGCGGAGGGCCTGGTAGGACCCGAGCCGGTAGGCCCCTGCGGGCAGGGCGATCTCGCCTCCCGGGTCGAACCACAGGATGCCGGCGGATCTTCCGGCCGGCGCAAGGACCAGCCTTGTCACTTTCATGGGCAGGCGCAGCCGGGCCGCGGCCTCCGGCAAGGGGTCCAGGAGGAGCTTCCCCTCGATTCGCCGGAAACGGAGGCGGAAGAGTCGGTCCCCGAGTCCCAGGAGGCCCTGGGCTTCCATTCCGTCCTGGTAGTTGATCTTCCCCGTCCCGGAAATGTAGACCAGGTCCGCCCGCTTGCGCCCGAAGCCGATGAGGACTTTTTCCTTCGATCCGAACCGGCCGTCGCCGTTCGTGTCGGCCATAAGGATCCGGTAGGTCTTCCCTTGGAGTTCCATCCTTCCCGCGTAGGCGCAATCGGGAGTCATGTAAACGTTCATTCTCATGAGCCATTGCTGCCTGGTGGGGCGTTTTCCCGCAGTGGAAGGCAGGGGGCGGCGGTAAGCCCGGACCGTGAAGGCGTAGGGCGCCTTGCCCCCGGGAAGGGGAATCTCCAGGTCGATGGAGGGAAAGTCGGCGAAGAGGTAGGGGCCTCGCCGGGGTGATGCAGGGGCGTCGACGGGAGGGTCGTCCGTCAGGTCCCCGTTTCCGTCCGCGTCCAGGTAGAGCCTGTCGTAGAAAGGACTCTTCTCGTCCTTCTTGTCCAGGACGAGGAGATACTTCCGGCCCGCCAGGGTAAGGAGGGAGTAGACCGGGGCGTCCGACTTGAATTCGGGGAGTTTCCACTCCCCCGGCGGGGGCTGGAGGCCTTTGTCCAGGTACCTGATCCCGGGGGGGATGAAAACCCTCCTCGCAGGCGGCTTGCCCTTTCTCCGGGCGGGCCGTCTCAGGAACTGGAGGGGAACCTCGATGGGAGAGGGCGGGGCCGCCTGGGCCGAGGCCGCGAAGAGCCCTGCCAGGACGGGGAGAAGAAAGAATCTCTGCATATCCTGGTCTCCGGAAAGGTTGCCGGTCCAGCCCGGACGAACCATCCGGGGTCGGGGGCGGTGGACCAGGAATCTAATGCCCTGCCCGGGGGGCGGTCAACA
>JALUZX010000664.1 GCA_027011425.1 Planctomycetota bacterium | reverse complement strand
GGGTCTACGCAAAGAGGGGATGTTTCACCGGCGGACCTGGATCGCCTCCGGCAAGAATTGGCCCGCGCCTTTCCTTCCATCCAGGAACCCATCTCCCGGGGAGAGATGGGGCGGGACGGGTCCTGGATCGTGGTGCGGGTCCAAGGGCTTTCCCGGGTGGAGATGGACCGTTTCGAATCCAAGGAGGGCAGGGAGCGGCTCAACCGGGTGACCCAGGCCGTCCTGGGGCGGGAGGCGCCCATTCGGTTCGAGAACCAGGCGCCCTTGGAGTCCAGGGAAAAAGGGCGTAAGCGGGTCAAGGAGTCGCCGGGGACGAAACTTCTCAAGGAAAAATTCGGCGGCGAGGCGGTGGAGCCTCCGCCCAGGCAGACTGGTTTGTTTGGAGATCCCCAGGGGCCCGCAAAGGCGGATGGTTCATGAATCATCCGGCTGAGGGCAGAGAGGAAGCGCAAGGATCATGAGTCCCAGCGGATTCGGCGGGATGGAGAGCATCCTCCGCCAGGCTCAAAAGATGCAGAAACAGATGGCCCGTCTCCAGGAGGACCTGAAAGAGCGGGTGGTGGAAGGGACCGCCGGGGGCGGGGTGGTGAAGGCCCACGTCAACTGCGCCATGGAGGTCCTCTCGATCAAGATCGATCCCGAGGTGGTGGATCCCTCGGACGTGACCATGCTGGAGGATCTGGTTGTGGCGGCCATCTCCCAGGCGACCAAAGAGGCCCAGAAGATCCGGGACGCCGAGATGGCCAAGGTGACGGGAGGCCTGGGCCTTCCCGGAATGGGCCTGGGTTTCTGAGGCCGTGGCGGCGGGAAGAGCGCCCACGGGTCCCCCAAAGGCCGTCCAGGTCCTGGAGGAGAAACTCGCCACCCTCCCGGGGGTGGGGAAGGTGACGGCCCGCAGGCTGGCCTACCATCTCCTGAAGGTCGAAGCCTCCCGGGCCCGGGAACTGGCCGAGGCCATCCTCCAGGCCCGCCGGGAGATCCATCCCTGCGGGATCTGTGGAAATCTGGCCGCCACGGACCCTTGCTGGATCTGCGCCGATCCCGACCGGGACCGCTCTGTGCTGTGCGTGGTGGAAGACCCCAGGGACCTGCTGGCCCTCGAGAAGGCCCGGGTCTACCGGGGCCTCTACCACGTCCTGCCTTGCCGCCTCTCCCCGCTCCAGGGTTTCGGGCCGGAGTCCCTGGAGATTCCCAGGCTCCTGGAGCGCCTGGAGGGGGGGGACGTGAAGGAGGTGATCCTGGCGAACAACCCGGACCAGGAGGGGGAGGCCACGGCCGGGCTTCTCGCGGAAGCCCTGGCCGGAAAGGGTGTTCGGGTGACCCGGATCGCCCGGGGGATGCCGGCCGGGTCCTCCATCGAGCAGGTCCAATCCCCCATCCTGGCGGACGCCTTCGAAGGGAGGCGGCCCTTGGTGTGACTCGATTCGATGGATTTCTCCTCCCGGGGCGGGCCTTCCGTAGAAAGAAGGGCCTCCCGGGACGGGAAGGCCCGGAAAAATGTTTGGTTTGCTTTATGATAGATAAAAGTGACAGGAACCGGCCCTCCCATGCGGAACCTCTGGATGACCCTCGCTTATGATGGAAGGCCCTTTTCCGGTTGGCAGAGGCAGGCCGGGTTTCGGACGGTCCAGGAGGAGGTTGAGCGGACCCTGGAACGCGTGACGGGCAGCAAGACCCCGGTGACAGGGGCGAGCCGGACGGACGCGGGTGTGCATGCCCTGGGTCAGACCGCCAACTTCCGGACCGGATCGAGCCTTCCCGTCAAAGACCTGCAAAGGGCCTTGAACGCGTGTCTTCC
>JALUZX010000663.1 GCA_027011425.1 Planctomycetota bacterium | reverse complement strand
GTCCTCCCGCACGTCCACTTCCGTCACCTCCCCTTTTCTTGGGGCGACCTCACCCTCGGGAAGGGATTCCACCATCTCCCGGATCTTCTGGATGCCCGTGTCCCCGCTGAGCGGCCTGGCGCCTTCGCGGCAGAGTTTGAAACCGATGTATTGGGGGGGATTGTGGGAGGCCGTGACGTTCATCCCGCCGTCGCAGGGAAGTTTCCCGATGGCGAAGTAGGCCATGGGGGTGGAAGAGAGGCCGATCCGCAGGACATCGCATCCCGTGGAAAGGATCCCCTCCACGGCGGCCTTCTCGATGGAAGGCCCCATGGTGCGCATGTCCCTGCCCACGACCAGCTTTTTGGCATCGAGAAAACGGGCGAAGGCCGCGCCGATCCTTTCGGCCGTCTTCTCGTCCAGCTCTTCCGGATAGATCCCACGAATGTCATAGGCTTTGAAAATGCTCATCCCTACATCTACGCCTTTCTCGCCTTCCGGCTCTTACGATCCTCCTGGGTCTCCCTCCGACCAGGCCGCGCCCCTGAAGGCCCGGATCGCCCGCTCCACATCCTCGTCCCCCACCTCTCTGCGGGCGACGAGCCCGATCCTCCAGCCTGGGGCCGGGGATTCCCTCCAGCCCCGCCGGGGCCATGGCCTCCCGCGCGGCCCGGTCCGGCCGGGTCACCGTGTCGGAACGAAAGTCTGAAACCTTCATGAGAATCCCGTCTCCAATCGGAAGGGGAAGAAAATCCTCCCCTTGGGCCGGGAGGGAAACAAGGGGATGATGTTTCTCTCCCGCCCGAGATGGGAAGTAGAAGACACGGATGCGATCTTTTCCTTCCCCAAAAGGGCCTGGGAACACAATTTGATCGGAAGGCCCCTTTCCAGAAAGGCGCGTCGACCATGAGACCAACCAGAACCCGGATCCTCCTCTTCCTCCCGGCCCTGCTTCCCTTTCCCGTTCTCTCTCTCCTGCCCGGGTGCGGGGGCCGGGGAGGAAACCGGATGGTCCGGGTCTACTGCGCCCAGGACCAGCAATACGCCACCCTCATCCTCCAGGAATTCCAGAAGGAGACGGGCATCACGGTGAAGCCTCTTTTCGACACGGAGCTGACCAAGACGGTGGGGCTGGTCCACCAGATCGTGGAGGAGGCCTCCCGGCCCCGATGCGACGTGTTCTGGAACAACGAAGTGGTGAACACGATCAAACTGAAGGACAAGGGGGTGCTCGTTCCCTTCCGCTCCGCCCAGGCCGAGAAAATCCCGGCCCAATGGAAGGACCCGGATGGATACTGGGCCGGTTTCGCCGCCCGGGCCCGGGTGCTCATCGTAAACACCAGGCTCCTCCCCGATCCCTCCACCTGGCCCCACTCGGTCTTCGACCTGGCCGACCCCAAGTGGAAGGGAAAGTGCTGCATGGCCAGGCCCCGGACGGGGACCACCCTCACCCACTTCGCTGCCCTCTACCAGGTGCTGGGCAAGGAGAAAGCCGAGGCCTTCTTCAGGAGGATCCTGGCCAACCAGGCCGGGCTCACCCAGGGGAACGCCCACGTGAGGCGCCAGGTCTCGGAAGGAAAATTCCTCTGGGGACTCACCGACACGGACGACTTCAACGTGGCCCGCCAGTCCGGCGCTCCCGTGGCCCGGGTCTTTCCCGACCAGGGGGGCATCGGAACCATGGTCATTCCCAACACGGTTTGCAAGGTCAAGGGTTGTCCCCACCCCAAGGCGGCGGACCAGCTTATCGACTTCCTCCTCTCCCCCCGGGTGGAGGCCCTCCTGGCCAAGGGCCCATCCGCCCAGATACCCCTCCATCCC
>JALUZX010000662.1 GCA_027011425.1 Planctomycetota bacterium | reverse complement strand
GTCCAGGGCGCGCAAGGCCAGCTCTCTCCCCCCGGCGGTCTCTCCGGCGGAAAAGAACCGGGCCGCCGCCCTGGCCAGGAGGTTGGCCCGGCGGAAGGTGTTTCCCTCGCTCTCCGCCAGGGAGGCGGCCTCCAGGAGGAAGCGCGCGGCCTCCAGGTCCTTGCCCCGGGCTCTCTCCAGGGAAGCCAGCCCCGCCAGGGCCATGGAGCGAAGAGCGACGGGAACGATCCTTCCCGAGGGGCGGGCCAGGGAAAGGAAGATCTTCCGGGCCGCCTCGAGCTTTCCCATCCTTTTCAGGAGACGCCCCCGGGCCAGGGCGGCCCGGGCCGGCGCCCAAGCGCCCCCTATACGAAGGGCCGTCTCCTCGACCTCCAGGAGCGTCCGCGCGGCCCGGGAGAAATCGCCCCGCCCCCGGGCGGCCTGCAACTTGTAGAGCAAGTACCCGAACTTGTATTCGGGGAGCCCCGCCTCCTCCGCCTCCCGGGCCAGGACTTCCAGTTTCTTTTCCCCCTCCTTCCCTCCAAGCATGAAAAGGGGCACGAGAAGGGAGGAGGCGGCCGTTCGGGCCGCCTTGTTCTCCCGGACCAGGGAAGAGCCCAGAAGTCTCTCCCCTTCCTCCACAGCCGCGGAACGCCGCCCCGTGTCGGAAAGGAGGCGGACTCTTTCCAGGGCCGTCCGGAAGGCCTGGACCTTCCGCCCGGCCCGGAGGAAGAGTTTCTCCGCCTTCTCCAAGGCCAGGATGGCCTCCTCTTTCCGGCCCAGCCCGTCCAGGGCGGACGCCCTGTGGTGTTCCGCCAGGGCCCCCAGCAATGGATCGCCCGGGAGGACGCCGGGCGGCAAGTGGGAGAGAATCCCCAACGCCCCCTGGTAGTCGGCCTGGGCCAGGGACTGGCGGGCCGAGTTGACCAGCACGGCCGCCTCCAGGGTCCCAAGGCGGAAACGCCGGGCCAGGGAGAGAGCCTCCCCGTAGAGGGCGGCGGCCTCGCGGAAGCGGGAAGCGTCCGTCCGGATCACCCCCAGAAGGTTGGCGCTTTTGATCCGTAAGACCGGATCTCCAAGGTCTCTCGCGGCCGCCAGGAGGCGGGAGGCCCTCTTTCCGGCTCCCACTTCCCCTCCACCGGAGAAAGAGTTTGCCAGTAAAGCGTATTCTTTCCACGCCCCCGCGAGACGCGCCGCCTCTTTGCCCCGCAGGGAAGAATAGAAGCCGACGAGGGAAGACCACTCTCCCGGTCTTCCCGGCCTGGACGCCTCTTCACCGGCCCTGTGGAAGGCCTCGGCCCCGTCCGGACTTCTTCCGGACCCCAGAAGTTCCATTCCTCTTTCCAAGGCGGCGAGGAAGGCCCTCTCCCCCCCGGAAGGAGGAGAAAGGGAAAGAAAAAGCAAGGGAAGAAGGCTCAGGGCCCGGAACAAAGGATCTTCTCCAGGTGGCGGATCCAGGCTCGGACCGGCGGGAAACCTCCCGCCGGGCGGGGATCCATTCTCTTGAGCCGGAGATAGGCCTCGCCCTTCAAGCCCCGGGAGAGGAAAAAGCGAATCCGAAGGACTTTCCGGAGAAACGGATCCATGATCCCTCTACTGACCTTCCTCCACTCCTTCTCCAGGTCCTCCACCCGGGACTTGCCCAGGACCCGGAACCAGGAGACCCGGGCGAGCCCTCCCCGCGTTCGAACCTGGATTGCGTATTCTCCCGGTTCGAGGGAGGGCAGAGAACCGGGGAAGGGAAGGATCTTCCGGCCCGGCGGACAAAACAGCCGGATGGACTTTCCCTCCTCCCTCCCTTTCCCGGCCAGGGGCCAAATCCTCAGGAAGGCCCCCCTCTTCCCCCCTTCCAGGTGGATGGAGGGCCTTCTCTCCAGGATCTCCCCGAGAGGGTAGATCACCATGGGCGGGGGGGAAGTCTTTCCCCGGAAGACCGGAGCGGGAGCCCGGGGAGGCGACTTCACGGCTTGAGACGGCGGCGTTCCCAGGAGAAGGGAAAGACAGCGGACCTTCCCCGAGGGCCCGGGGGAAAGGGGGCCTTTCAACCAGGCCTCCAGGGTCCTTGCGGCCCCGGCCACATCGTTCCCGGCAAGAAGTCTTTCCGCCTCGGCCAAGGGAGAGGAGGACAGGGAAAACCGAAAGAGGAGGAAAACCGCCCCGGCCAGAAGAAGAGCCGCCGCCGCCATGGCCGGGACTTTCGGAAAAGTTCTCGCCCTCGGGCTCGAGGAAGCCCGGGCGGCTTCCGCCTCGCGCCGGCAGAGCGGGCACTCCGAGAGGTGCCTCTCCAGGGCTTTCCGTTCCCGCCGGGGAAGCCTTCCCTCCAGGTAGGAGGCGAAAGTCTCCACCGGAGGGCATCCCTCCTTCCCCCCGAAGGCTCGAAGGAGAAAAGAAAGGTCCTCATCCGCCATGGTTTTCTCTTTCCTTGGGTCCCGGCTTCCTCTGGGGCTCTCTTCTCATGTGGTGTCTCTTTCCCGGGGAGTGCAACGGCTCTTTTCCCAAGAGGCGCAGAATCTCGTCTCCATGAAGGCCGTAGACTTCATGGGCCCGCTCCAGGAGGGCCCTCCGGAAGGCGGCCAGGGCCCTGGCGTGGAGGCGCGAGGCCCGGGTGCGCCGGTGACTCGCTCCGGCCGAGAAGAGCCCCAGTCTCAGGGCCGCTTTCGTGGCGGGCTCCCCCTCCAGGTGCACCGCCAAAAGAAGGGCCTTCCACGACGGGGGGAGAGTGTCCAGGGAAGCCCCCACAAGGTCCCGAAAGAGGAATTCCAGCTCCTTTCCGGCCGCCTGGGCGGCGGGATCGGGGCCCTCCCCCCTGGGGCTCATCCCCATTTCTTCCAGGCTGGCGAGCCTCTTCCGGGCGGCCTCCCGGCGCGCCAGTCTCCGGATGAGGATCGTTTTGAGAAAACCGAAAAGCGACCCCCGGCCCCGGAAACCCTCCAGCGGGGAAGGCCTCTCCCCCCGGGGCCGCCGCCAGAGTTCCCCCAGGGTTTCCTGAAGGGCGTCCCGGGCCTCCTCCCCGGAAAAACCCGCCCTGGAAGCCGCCTGGAAAAGGCGGAGGGCATACTCCCTTTCCAGAAGGAGAAAGGCCCGGCTCGACCCCTGGAGCAGGCCCAGGCACAGGTAGAGGTCCTCCATCCGGGAGGAGGAAAAAAAGCCCTTTCCCCCGGTGCCGGCCGGGAAAAGGCCCTCCAGGAAATCAAGGAACCCCCCCGGCCCGAAACCGAAGTCCCCCAAGCGTTCCCGCAACTCGAGGAAAACCTGGAGAATCTTTTCCCTCGGGAAGGCCGGGTTTCGGGCCTTTCCTTCTCTTTTGCTTCTCCGCTTGACCAGGGCCGCCTCCGGGAGGAATGAAAAGGTTTGGAACGGCTGGAAATGCAGCAACCATTCTATCCCCCATTCCTGCCGGGAGGGAGGCCCGCCCCGGCTTGTTTCAATTGGAGCCGGAGGATTCCTTCCGGCCCCAAGGCCCTTCCTCTTCTCCAAAGAAGGACAAAATCTTCCCGGAATGGTGTATCCTGTGTTTCCAGTTCTTGTTTTCCTTTCCTTGACCTGTATCACGAGGAAACCGCCATGAAACCCACCCTTTCTCCCGCCGGGCTCCTCCCGGCGATCCTCCTCCTCTCCGGCGCCCTTTGCGCCCAGGCCCTTCCCAGCAGATTCGATCTCCGCAACTACAACGGCCGCAACTACGTGACTGGTGTGCGAAGCCAGAGGGGCGGAACCTGCTGGACCCACGGCACCATGGCCGCCATCGAGGGAAACCTCCTGATGACGGGGAACTGGGCCTTCGCGGGCGAAAGAGGCGAGCCCAACCTGGCCGAATACCACCTGGACTGGTGGAACGGATTCAACAAGCATTTCAACAAGGACAGGACCCCCACGTCCGGCGGGGGGCTCACCGTCCACCAGGGCGGAGACTACCTGGTGGCCTCGGCCTACATCGTGCGCGGCGACGGGGCGGTCCGCGACGTCGACGGCCAGTCCTACAGCTACCCTCCGTCCCTGAACAAGCCCGCCTACCACCACTACTACCCGAGAAAGATCGAGTGGTTTACTGCGGGGAGAAACCTCGCCCGAATCAACACGATCAAGCGGATCATCATGACCCAGGGAGTGCTCGGCACCTGCATGTGCTATTCGCACTCCTATATCCGCCACTACGTCCACTACCAGCCCCCCTCCAGCACCAGGCCCCCGAACCATGCCGTGGCCATCGTGGGATGGGACGACAACAAGTACACCCAGGCCCCCAAGCGCGGCGCCTGGCTGGTGAAGAACAGTTGGGGCTCATGGTGGGGTTACAGCGGCTATTTCTGGATCTCCTACTACGACAAGTGGGCCTGCCAGGAGCCCTTCATGGGGGCCGTCTCCTTCCAGGACGTGGAGCGCATGCGCTACGACCGGGTCTACTACCACGACTACCACGGCTGGAGGGACACCAAGAAGGACGCCTCGGAAGCCTTCAACGCCTTCAAGGTCCGGGGCCGCGTGGAGACCATCCACGCCGTGAGCTTCTATACGGCGGCCGACAACGTGACCTACACGGTGGAGATCTACGACCGCTTCACCGGGGGCAGGCTGGAGGGCAGGCTCTCCACCAAGACCGGATTCATCCCCTATCGAGGATTCCATACGGTGGACCTGGACCGGATGGTCACCCTCGCCAAGGGGGACGATTTCTACGTCTACCTCAAGCTCTCGGCCGGCGGGCAGGCCTTCGACCGGACCTCGGACGTGCCCGTGCTGCTTGGGGCCCCGCCCCGGGACGTGATCGTCGTCTCCAAGGCAAGCCCGGGAGAGAGCTTCTACAAGAAGAATGGTTCCTGGGTGGACCTCACTACTTTCAACAGGACGGCCAACTTCTGCATCAAGGCCCTGGCCTCCGTCTACGCGAATGGACGAAACACTCCCATCTTCAACGGGACCCCAAGCGCGGCGGCTTCCTACCCGGGTGAATCTTCGGCCCTGGTCCGGGCCGACTTCGACGGCGACGGCGACCTGGATCTTCTGGTGGCCCGCAAAGGAGACCAGAACCTGCTCTTCTTGAACGACGGAAACGGGCGGTTCACCGACGGAACCTCGGGCCTGCCCTCGCTGAAGGATCCCACCACCGCTCTCGCGGCGGGAGACTTCGACGGCGACGGCGACATCGACGTCCTGGTGGGAGAATACCGCCAGGCGGACCGGATTCTCCTCAACAACGGCAAGGCATCCTTCACCGCCGCCACGTTACCCGGGGGCGCGGGAAACACCCGGGCCCTGGCCGCGGCGGACTACGACGGCGACGGGGACCTGGACGCGGTTGTGGGGCGCTACGGCCAGGCGAACCTTCTGCTCAAAAACAGCGGCAAGGCCGCTTTCACTTCCTCCGGGCTCCCTGGGGGCGCGAACAAGACCACATCCCTGGCGGCCTTCGATGCCGACGGAGACGGTGATGTCGACCTGGTCACTGGAAACGACGCTCAGCAGAACCGGCTCCTTCTCAACAGGGGCAGGGCATCCTTCACCGACGCCACCTCGGGCAGGATCCCGGTCATGCTCTATCACACCACGGCCCTCGCCGCGGGCGACGTGGACGGCGACGGGGACATCGACCTGGTGACGGGCAACGACGGTGGAGAAAACTGGCTCCTTTTGAACAACGGAAAGGGAACCTTTTCCGGGGGAAGCCCCTTCGTGAAGCACATCCCCAAGATCGAGGACCGCACGCGGGCCCTGGCTCTCGGGGACGTGGACGGCGACGGCGACCTGGACCTGGTCGTGGGAAACTCCTCTCCATACTACCGGACCGGATTGGACCGGCTCTACCTGAACAACGGAAAGGGCTGGTTCGCCAAGGCCACCTTCCACAACATGCCGGGCCGGGGGGAGTCCACCGAGGCCATGGCTCTCTTCGACGCCGACGGCGACGGGGACCTGGACCTGGTCCTGGACGGAGCGGGAAGACCTGCTTCGATCTTCACCAACCTGACCCGCCAGTTGGAAACCCCCTTCGACGCAAACCGAGGCAAGCCCTACCGCCTGGAGATCTACTCCAGGCCTCCCAAGGGCCCGGCCGCCATGGTGGTGATTCCTCTCTTCTCGACGAAACCGAAGAAAACCCCGGTCCCGCCCCTGGGGACCTTGGGGCTCGACACCGGCGCCGGCGCCGTCTTCCTGGGACTTCCCTCGGTCACGACCGACCCGGCCCAGGGAAGGGCGGTGCTCTCCTTCACCGTGCCCAACAACCCCTCCCTGAGGGGCCTGAACCTCTATTGGCAAGCCGTCGTGGAGGGAAGGAAGGGCGGGAAACAGACCTGGCGCTTCACCAACGTGGCCGCGGGAAAGATCCAATAAGGATGTTGGGGACGCCATAAGGGACGCCCGAGGGCCGGCGCTTCGCGCCGGCCCAACGGTCGTCCCGCGCCCCCCCATGACGCGGGATGATTCCCGATCCCCGGATCCACCCCGGGCCGACGTTCGGCCGGCTCGCCAGAGGCGACCCGGCCTCCGGCGGCCCCTACGCCAAAAGGGCCTCCAACAGCCGCCGGACCCTGTCCTTGGCCGCCGCCCCCGCTTCCACGGCGGGGCCCACGCAGGAAGGGCACCCGTAGAGGCAGGGACAGCGCCGGACAACCTCCAGGGCGGCTTCCAGGACCTCCCGGTG
>JALUZX010000661.1 GCA_027011425.1 Planctomycetota bacterium | reverse complement strand
ATGGAGAGCGGCTCCACCGTTACGGGCCTTGGCCGGTATCTCAAGGAACGGATTCCGGGCCTGAAGGTGGTGGGCGCCGAACCGGAAGGCTCCATCTTCAAGGACTTCGTGAAACTTGGGAGGGTGGGCAAACCGGGCGCGACCCTGGTGGAAGGAGCCGGGGCCGAGAGGATCCCCGGGGCCCTGGACGCATCGGTCCTGGACGAGGTGATCCAGGTCTCCGACCCCGACGCACTGCGCACGGCCCGGAAGCTGGCCCGCCAGGAAGGGATCCTCACCGGGGGAGCGGGGGGCCTTGCCGTGGCGGCCGCCCTGGAAGCCGGGGCCGATCTTCCCGAAGGCGCCCGGGTCCTGGCCCTTCTCCCGGACACGGGGCTCTATTACGTCTCCCGGATCTACAACGAGGCCTGGATGCAGGCCAACCAGATCCTGGGCGGAACGGCGGACCGGACGCTCTTCGACGTCCTCTCCTCCAAGAAGGACGATCCCGGAGCCCTGGTCTCCATAACTCCCGACGAGCCCCTGGCCGAGGCCATCGCCCGGATGAAGCGTTCCACCATCTCCCAGCTCCCCGTGCTCACCCGGGAGGGAACCCCCGTGGGCTCTCTTTGGGAAGCCATGGTGATCGACCTCCTGGTCCAGGGCAAGGACACCCACGCCATTACGGTCCGGGAGGTCATGGCCGAGCCCTTCCCCATCATGGAGATGGAGACCCCCGTAACAGAAGCGATCCGCCAGTTCGGCCCCCGGGTTCCTGCCATCCTGGTCCGCCGCAGGGACGGGGCCTTTGCCATCATCACCAAGCACGACCTCCTCCAGGGCCTCACGGCCTGACCCCATGCTCCCCGTCCTGGATTACGATATCCTTGATTCCACGAACCTGGAGGCCCGCCGCCTCTGGGAGAACGGCCGGGGCCCGCGGGAGGGGTTCTACGTGGCGGCAGGGGTCCAGACCGCCGGCCGGGGGCGGATGGGCCGGAAATGGGTGAGCCCCGCCGGGGGCCTCTGGTTCACCCTGGCCCTTCCCATTCCGGAAGATCCCCGGCCCTTCCAGGGGGTCTCCCTGGTCGCGGGCCTGGCCGCCGCCGAGGGCGTCGATGCGGCGGCCGGAATCCGCTGTTCCGTCAAGTGGCCCAACGATCTCCTCGCCGGGGACCGGAAATTCTGCGGCATCCTCTGCGAGATGGTCCTGGGCCCGCCGGGCTCGGTTCTCCTGGTGGGGATCGGGATCGACGCCAACTTCACCGCCTCCCTCCTTGGCGGAGATCTCCTCCATCCCGCCACGACCTTGCTGGAGATCACCGGCAGGGAAACGGACCTGGAAGACCTCCTGGAAAAGGTGGGAGAGAGGTTGGAAGCGGCTCTGGAGAGAATGCGGACTTCCGGCCTGGAGCCCTTTCTCCCCCCCTTGCGGGAGAGGCTCGCCTACCTGGGGGAAAAAGTGGAGATCCTGCTCCCGGGCGGTGAGATCCGAAAGGGCGTTTTCGACGGCGTCGATTCCCAGGGCCGGGCCCTCCTGCGCCGCGCCCAAGGCCTGGAAGCCCACCTGACCGGCGACCTCCGCCCCGCCTATTGATCCGGGGCCTCCCGCGGAATCAGGGAGTGGAGGCGGGGCTGACGCCAACGGCCTGTCCTGAAAGGCGGAACGGCCCCTTTTTCGGCTCGATCCCTGCGAGTCACTTGAAAAGGGCACTGATCCTGGGCGCAAAGGCCGGCCCAGACCCGATGGACCGTGTTGGGTCTCTCTCGCGGCCTTCCCCCAGACCCGGTGTCGTGAAACCCCCGACGCCACGAGGCCGGAT
>JALUZX010000660.1 GCA_027011425.1 Planctomycetota bacterium | reverse complement strand
CTCCGGGAGGGCCCCGGGTCGGGACGGGCGTAGGCGGAACGGGCCCCGCGGGGCACCTCCTCCGCCTGGATCACCACCAGGTCCCCCCTTGGATCCCGTCCCACCACCTTGGCGGGAGAACGGAAGCCGTTCCAGAAGACCACGAAGAGGGCGTCCGCCCCGGCCACCACGTGCTGGTTGGTGAGGGCGTGTCCCCTGGCGGAGATGAGGACCCCCGATCCGCCGCTCCTGAGGAGGAGCGTCCCCTTGGAGTTCTTCCGCCAGTTCTCGATGGTCAGGGTGGCCCTGCGGACTCTCCGCGCCGTTTTCTGGAACCCCTTCTCCAACTTGACCAGCCCCTCCAGCTCCGCCGGGAGCCGGGCCGTCGAGGAGGGAGCCCCTCCTCCCTGTGCGGGGGCCCTCCAGGAGAGAAGGGCCGAAAGGAAAAAGAAAGACACCAGCCGCGTATCGAGTCGCACGTCCTCGCTCCTTGGGCCAAGGGGGAAACGTCCATTCTGGCCCGGGGGCCTTCCGGGAACAACCGCCCTCCCGCCGGGCCGGGGCCGCGCCTCACGAGTAGAGCCTCTCCAGTCGGGCGCCGGGGAAATAATGAGAGAGGATTCCCTCCCAATCCTTTCCCTTCCAGGCCATGACGGCCGCCCCGACCTGGCAGAAGCCCACGCCGTGGCCCCAGCCCGCTCCGAGAAGGATGAAACGCCCGGGCCGCTTCGAACCGGGCGGGTCCTTCCGGACCACGAAGGCGGAGCTGTAGAGGTGGGTGGGGGAGAGGAGGCGGCGGATTTCCAGCTCCTTCCCCCGCAGGACCTCGCCCCCGCTCCCTCGAATCCGCAGATGAGAAATCCTCCCCGACGGGCCCCGCTTCACCGGTAGCAGGTCCTCCAGGGAACCAACCCGGATCCCGCCTTTCTCCAGGAGGAGGGCCTCAAGCTCCTCCCGCTCGTATACCACCTTCCACCGGTAGAAGTCCCTGGTGGCCAGGTCGAAGTCCGGCAGGATGGCCCGCCGGACCTCCTCGGGGGGGTCGGCGCAAAAGGAAGGGGGCCGGCCCAGGATCCAGGACCGGGCCTCCTCCTCCGTCCCCAGGGGCCCCCGGTCCTCCTCTTCCCAGCACCGGACCGAAGCCAGGCAGGGGATTTCTTTCTCTTCCCAGGCTGTGGAAAAGTTCTCGCTCCTGCCGCCGCAGGCCTTGGAGAAGCGGGCGTCGCAGATCTCCTCCCCCGAGACCAGGAAGATCCCCCGGGTCCGGCGGACCGCCCGGGCCGCCGCCTCCCGTCCCTCGGCGGGAACGCCCTGGTATCTCTGGCAGTGATCGTCGGCGCAGACATCGAAGAGTTCGTGGTCCGACCGGTCCCGCCAGGTGATCCCCGGCGGAGGCGAAGGACCTTCGGGGGCGCGGGAACGCTCCAGCTGGGCTACCAGCCAGCTCCTGGAGACCACCGCGTGGGCCAGGAGGAAATGAGGGGGCGACGAGGGATTCATCTCCGAGGAGAGGACGCTCTCCAGGTAGTCCTCCAAGGAAATACGGTTGATCAGAAGGAGTCCCCCGGATGGATGGGGCCGGACAAGGGCCTCCCCCCGGAAAGCCTGGTCCCGCCCCTGCTCCCAGTGGAAGCCGATGCCGATGGGAAGGTCCCGGACCAGGAAGAGGCATTCTTCCGGCCGGAGGGGGGAAAGGATCAATTCCTCTCCCCTGTAGATCTCCTTTCCTTCCAGGTCCAGGGCCCGCACTCCGGCCCGGTCCAGGGGCCGGAGAAGGATCGGGCCGCGCCAGGGTCTCCCATCCCCGGCGTGGAATCCGCCCGTGAGTTCCAGCCGGGCTTCCCGGGCCCCCTCCAGGAGGCCCACCCGGAGAACCGGTTCTCGTTCCAGGAGCCGCGCCAACGTCCCGGGACCCTCAGAGAGGCTCGAACTTCCCCGACTGGGCGTAGAACTCGTTGGGGTTTCTCCAGACGACCTTTTCGATCTCTTCCTCCGGAAATCCCCGCTTGCGGAGTTCCAGGACCGTCTTGGGCACGTTCAGGGGGTCGGAGACGCCCCAGTCGGCGCTGGAGTTGACGAGCATCTTCTCCGTGCCGAATTCCTCGAGGATGTTCGCCGCCCGGGCGGGCGTGAGCTTGGTCCTGGTGTAGACCGTGTGGCCGGCCCAGCAACGGGTCTTCTCCTTCACCAGGGGAATGGTCTCCTCCGTATTGTGATCCAGGTCCACCATCTCCTCGGGGTAGTCCATCTCCTTCAGGATGGCGATGGTCCTCTCGGCTCCCCGGAGCTTGTCCACGTGGGGGAGGTGGATCAGGACGGGAAGGTTGTGGCGGCGGGCCATCTCCAGCTGGGCCCGGAGGGCCTCCTCCTCGGCGCCGGTGATCTTGTCGAAGCCGATCTCGCCCACGCCCACCACGGTGGGTCTCTCCAGATAGGGCTCCATGGCCTCCAGGACTTCCCGGGCCAGTTCCCTGTCGTTGGCCTCCTTGGGGTTGAGTGAAATCGTGCAGAAGTGGCGGATCTGGAACTGGGCGGCCCGCTTGGGCTCCCACTCGGTGATCAGGGACCAGTAGTCCAGGAAGGTGCCCAGGTTGGTCCTGGGCTGGCCCAGCCAGAAGGAAGGCTCCACCACGGCGCGGATGCCCGCCAGGGCCATGTTTTCGTAGTCGTCGGTGGTCCTGGAGAACATATGGATATGGGGATCGAAGATCTTCACTGGTACACCCTTTCGTTTTTGCAGGGGTCGCCGGATGGTAGGAGCCGAAAGATAGAAGGACAAGGGCTCCGAGAGGCGAGGGCATGTGTGGAATCGCGGCACTGACCATGGATCTTTCCCCCCGGGCCGCCTCGGACAGGGGGGCTCTCCGGGAATTGGCCCGTCTTCTGGGTGAGGGCAACCCTCCCCTGGAGAGGGTGGGGGCCCTCATGGAGGAGGTCCAGGACCTGGCCGGTCCTGGCTCTTTTTCCTGGCTGGAGGATGCCTTTGCCGAGAAGAGCCTGGAAAGGGAGCTGGGCTCCCTTGTGGAGGCCCTGGGGGAGTTCGCCCGAAAGACCCGCCCCGCCGGGGCGGGGTCGGCCCTGGCCGCGGGGGAGCCCTCCCCCTGGGAAGGGCTTCATGAAAAGGCCTTGGACCTGGCTTGGACCCTGGAAAAGGACACCTTGGGCAACCTGGGCAAGGTCCGGGCCCTCCTGGGTCCCGGCGCGGGCGCAAGCCCGGCCCGGGAGGCCCTGTTCACGGCCTTCCAGGCGAACCTTGTGCTCAACTCCCTGGGGCGCCTGGAGGTGAGAGGCCGGGATTCCGCGGGAATCGCCCTGGTCCTGGTCTTTCCCGGCAGGGAGGAACTCCTGGCCCGGGAGAGGGAACTGGAGCCGGAACTCTCGGCGGAGCTGGCCCAAAGGGAAGGACGATCCTCTTTTCTCCACGGAACGATCCTGAAGAACCTTCCTCCCGCCGGGCCGGCGGCCCTGGCCTTCACGTGGAAGAGAGCCGCCGAGGTGGGAAGTCTCGGGGACAACCCGGACTTTCTGAGAAAGGCCCTGGCCGAAGACCGTCTCTTCTGGCGGTTCGCCTCGGCGCCGGGCGTGAAGGCCCGCCTCCTGGCCCATACCCGCTGGGCCTCCAACGGGGTGATCTCCCAGGCCAACTGCCATCCCGTGGCGGACCGGGGAAGCATCCATGCCCCGGTGGAACTCCCGGGTTTCCTGGCCGTGCTCAACGGGGACGTGGACAACTTCCGGGAGCTGGCAGCCAAATACGAGAAAGAAGGTTTCCGGATCGGGAAGGGGATCTCCACGGACGCCCAGATCATTCCCCTCCTTCTGGCCCGCCACTACGCCGTGAAAAAAGACGTGAAGGATGCCTTCCGGGCGGCCATGGAGGAGATGGAGGGATCCCTGGCGGTGGCGGCCCTCTCCCTTTCGGAGCCGGACCTCCTCCTGGCGGGCATCTCCGGCTCGGGCCAGGCCCTCTTCGCCGGGTCTCTCGGGACGGGCACGGCCCTGGCATCGGAGGTCTACGGGGCAGTGGAGGCCTGCGGCAGGTTTCTCCGCCTTCCCGGGACGGAAAGGGGCCCCGCCGGGGGAAAGCCCGGAAGCATCCTGGAAATCCGGCCGGGCCTTCCCTGGGAGGAAGGGGCCGCTTTCCTGGACGGTGCGCCCCTGCCGGAGAATCTCCTGGAGACCTTCGCCCCGGAGATCTCGACCCGGGATATCGATCTGGGAGGATACGACCATTTTCTCATCAAGGAACTCTCCCAGGCGGGCTCTTCCTTCAGGAAGACTATCTCCCGCAAGTTCAAGCCCCTCCCGGGAGGCGGGGTGACATCCATCCTCCTGGAAACGTCCCTGCCCGAAGACCTGCGTATACGTATCCGGCGGGGCGGGATCAAGAGGATCATCTGCCTGGGACAGGGCACGGCGGCCGTGGCGGCCCAGGCCGTGGCCACCCTGCTCGCCGAAAGGCTCGCCGGCACGGGGATCCAGATCGACTCGGCCCCGGCCAGCGAGGTGAGCGGGTTCCTTCCCGGGGAGGACCTCTCGGACCTTCTGGTGGTGGCCGTGAGCCAGTCGGGGACCACGACGGACACCAACCGCACGGTGGACCTGGTCCGCCAGAAGGGGGCCTCGGTCCTGGCCATCGTCAACAGGCGCAATTCCGACCTGGTCTTCAAGTCCGACGGCGTGGTCTACACCAGCGACGGCCGGGACGTGGAGATGTCCGTGGCCTCCACCAAGGCCTTCTACTCCCAGGTGGCGGCGGGGCAGCTCCTGGCCCTGGCCCTGGCGGAACTCCTGGGCCTCCAGGACCCCCAGTCCCTGGAACGGGAGGCCCGGAACCTGGAGGAGATCCCCGCCCTCCTGGAGGAGGTCTTCTCCATGGGCGGGGAGATCGGGGCGTCGGCCCGGAAGTTCGCCCCGGCCAAGCGCTACTGGGCCGCCGTTGGGAACGGTCCGGGGAAGGTGGCGGCCAGGGAGATCCGGATCAAACTCTCCGAACTCTGCTACAAGTCCATCCCCGTGGACGTTACGGAGGACAAGAAACATATCGATCTCTCCACGGAGCCCCTGGTGATCCTCTGCGCCGCCGGCCTCGAAGAGGCCCTTCTCTCCGACGTCGTGAAGGAGGCGGCCATCTTCAAGGCCCACAGGGCCACCACGGTGGTCCTCACCACGGCCGGGAAGGAACGGTTCGCACCCTACGCAGCCTCGGTGATCCAGGTGCCTCCCGCTCCGGGCGGGCTGGATTTCGTTCCCGTCACCATGGCCGGCCACATCTGGGGCTACCACGCCGCCCTCGCCCTGGACGAGGGTGCGCGGCTCCTCAAGCGGATCCGCTCCCTTCTCGTGGAGTGGGTCCACATCCTGGACGAAGACGACCCCATCCGGGAAAGGGAAATCCAGGAACGGCTTAGGCCCCTGGTGGGGGAATTCCTGGAAGACCTCCTGGGCGGACGCCTCGACGGAGGATTGGATCCTTCCGTCGGGGCCGGGATCGCCTTCCTCCTCGAGGAGATCGCCGGGCGGGCCGGTTTCCGCAGGCCCATCCACCGCCTCGGCAGGGCAGCCTCCCCCCTGCACGCTCAGCTCCAGGAGGCCCTGGAATGGGTGAACAAGGGGGTGGAGGCCCTGCTCCGGCCCATCGACGCCATCAAGCACCAGGCCAAGACCGTGACCGTCGGAATCTCCCGGAAGGCGGAGGCCCTCCCGGAGCCCTTCGCGCCGGTCCTCGCCGGGACGGGGGCGTCTCCCGAGGAGGTCCGCCGGGACCACAGGCTCCTTCTGGTCGCCCTCGCTCCCCTGGTGGAAGACGTGCCGGGGGCCACCCTCTATGGAGTGGAGAACCTGGGGCCCCAGGGGGAGCCGGTTTCCGCAACCACATTGAAAGTCCTGAAGAAGACGGGCACATCCCGGGGGATCCCCTCCCGGGCCGACGGGGGGGCCCCCCTGGAAGGATCCAAGTGGCTGGCCGTGAAAAGGAGCGCCCTCTTCTTCGGCCGGGGCGGCCGGGACGGCCGGCCCGTCCTGATCCTTCCCCTCTATAAAAAGGGAAGGTGCGCCAGGCTCCTTCTTTTTCACACACCCTGCAGGGAAGGCGTGGAACCCTCCGTCCTGGCGGAAGCCCTCCAGGCCTTCCAGGGCAGGCTGGACGAAATCGAGGCCGAGGTTACGGAGAGAGGAATCCCCTGGTCGGTGGATCTTCTCGCCGGGGCTCCCCTGCCCGAACTCTTCTCCCAGAGAGTGGGGCCCCTGGTGGACAGGCTCCTTCGGAGATGAACCCGGGAGCCGGCCGGTAATAAATATTCGGACCGCCGTTCTTCTTCCGGGTTGCGCCCTTTTCCCTGCGTACCTAGGATGGTTTCCGGCCTTTGGGAAAGGGGGAAGACCGGAGCCAATGGAGGCCTCGCCCCGATGAAGTTTCGATCCCGGCTTTTCGCCCTTCTCCTCCTTCCCGCAGCAACCCCGGCGGCTTCGCCCCCGGTCCTCCTTCCCCGGGCCCACTCCCACAACGACTACCTCCGGCCCAGGCCCCTGGCGGGGACCCTGGACCTGGGCTTCCACAGCGTGGAAGCCGACCTGTGCCTCGTGGAGGGCGAGTTGCGCGTAGGCCGCTCTCCGGAGAAGACCGCCCGGGGCCGCACCCTGGAGAGCA
>JALUZX010000659.1 GCA_027011425.1 Planctomycetota bacterium | reverse complement strand
CCCCCTCCTCTTCTTCACCTCTTCCCTCCAGGACGCGGACCTTCTCTACCTGAGCGGCTTTCCCGCCCCGGACCCCTTCGTCTTTCTCCGCCTTCCCTCGGGGGAAAAGATCCTCTTCGCCTCGGACCTGGAATTCGATCGGGCCCGCAAGCAGTCCAAAGCCGACCAGGTGGTCCGGTTCATGGAGATCCAGGAACGCCTGAAGAAAGAAGGCGCCCAGAGGACCGACGCCCTGGCTTCGGCGGCGGCCTGGATGAAGGAAAAGGGGATCCAGGCCCTCTCCGTTCCCTCCTCCTTTCCCATGGGCCCCGGCAGGTGGATCCAGGAACAAGGCTTCCAGGTGGAAGTCCTGGCGGGAAGCCCAGCCCCGGAGCGCCGGAGGAAGGAAGCCGCTGAAGTGGAACGGGTCCGCCGGGTCCAGGAGGCCAACGAGGAGGCCACCCAAAAGGGCATGGACCTGATCGCCGCATCCAGGCCCGGCAAGGACGGGGTCCTCTACCTGGAGGGGGAACCCCTCACCTCCGAACGGGTGAAGGCCGAGATCCAGAAGGCCCTGGTGGAGCGGGAGTGCTTCAGCTTCGGCACCATCGCCGCCGGGGGGGAACAGGCCTGCGACCCACACGACGAAGGCTCCGGTCCCTTGAGGGCGGGGACCTTCATCATCCTGGACGTCTTTCCCAGGAGCCTCACATCCTATTACTTCGCCGACATGACCCGGACCGTTCTCAAGGGGAAGGCCACTCCAGACCAGAAACGGCTCTATGACACGGTCCGCCGGGGCCAGGAACTGGGAATCTCCATGCTCAAACCCGGCGCGCCCGTCCGTGAGATCCACCTGGCCATCAAGGATTTCTTCACCGGCGAAGGGTTCCCCACGGGCCTCCAGGAGGGGCGCATGCAGGGCTTCTTTCACGGAACAGGCCACGGCGTGGGCCTGGAGATCCACGAGGCCCCCCGGATCTCCGACTGCCAGGGAACCCTGGAGGAGGGGGACCTGGTCACGGTGGAGCCGGGCCTCTACTACCGGGGCAAGGGAGGAGTCCGCCTGGAGGACCTGCTCTGGATCGGGCCGGAAGGGGTGGAGAACCTGACCAGCCTTCCCAAGATCCTGGAGATTCCTTGAAACCGGAAGGACGAAAATGAAGTTCCGCACCCTCCTTCTCTGCCTTGTCTCCGCCCTTCTCGGCCTGGCCGCCGGCTTCTACCTGGGCTCCAAGTACGACCTTCCCTTCGTGTCCAGGAGGACCACCTGGTCCATCGGAATCTATCGTGGAAAGTCCCCCCTCTCCCTTTCTCCCTGGCCGGATGTGAAGCAGCCGGTCTTCACCGCCGCCGGCGTGACGGACGTCCCGGCCGAGGGCGTGGCCGATCCCTTCCTTCTGAGGAACGGCTCCACCTGGTATCTCTTCTTCGAAATCCTGAACAAAAAGAACGGGCGGGGGGAGATCGGTTACGCCCGAAGCGGCGACCTCCTCCACTGGAAATACGGCAAAGATGTCCTGAAGGAACCTTTCCACCTCTCCTACCCCAATGTCTTCCGCTGGAAGGGCAAGTGGTACATGGTGCCCGAAAGCAACCAGGACCGCTCGATCCGCCTCTACGAGGGCGCCCCCTTCCCGGACAGGTGGAAATACGCGGGCAACCTCCTCCAGGGAGCCCATTTCGTGGACTCCTCCATCTTCCGCTACGGGGGCAAGTGGTGGATCTACACCTCCTACCCGGAAAACGACATCCTGGACCTCTTCTTCGCCGACAAGCTCAGGGGCCCCTACAGGAAGCACCCGGCGAGCCCGATCGTCTCGGGGG
>JALUZX010000658.1 GCA_027011425.1 Planctomycetota bacterium | reverse complement strand
CGCCCTGGACCGGCGTGGACCGGCCCGGCGTCTACCGCCTGGACTTCACGTGGCCCGAGGGAGGCCCCGGGGAGGAGCCTCCCTATCTCTTCGCCGCCGCCGGCGTCGACCCCTCCGAAGGCGACCTGGCCCGGGCCGACTTCTCCTCCCTCTCTTCCAGGCTCCAGGGGATCCCCTTCCGCCTTGAGAAGGGCCTGCCCCGGGCGGAAATCCAGGCCAAGGCAGGGGGAGGAGGGGACATCGGCTTCAAGCTCCTCTACGGGGTCCTCCTCTTCCTCCTCCTCGAGGGGGGCCTGGGCGCCTTCTTCGGAAGGAGGAGAGCATGATCGCCCAGACGGCCCTCCAGGCAGGGAAGACGGCGGCCCGTTTCCGCTTCGAATCCATCCCCCACCTCTGGGTGGTCTTCCTGGTGATCCTTCCCTCGGTCCTCTTCTTCGCCTGGCTCCTCTACAGGGGAAACAACGGAATCCGGGGACCAAGGAGGTGGATCCTCACGGGCCTCAGGGCCGCCGCCATTCTCCTCCTTGTCCTGGCCCTCTTCCGCCCCATCCTGGAAAAGATCCGGACCCGGGAAGTGCGGGACCAGGTGATCCTGCTGGTGGACGGCTCGGCCTCCATGGGAAGAGTGGACGGGTATCCCAAAAATGCCAAGACCCGAAAACTCACCCGGGAGGCGGGCCTGGCCCGGGGAGAGAAGCCCGACTCCCTTTCCAGGCTGGAGCTGGCCCGGAGGGTCCTGGAAGGCCCTGAGAAGATCCTGGGCAAGATGAAGGCCCGGTTCGACCTTGCCCTCTACGGTTTCTCCAGGGAGACGGTCCCCCTGGCGGATCTCTCGGGGATCCAGGCCACGGGCCGGGTGACCCGCCTGGGAGAGGCCCTGGACGCCGTCTTCCCCGAGGCCGTGGGAGGAAGGACCGCCGCCGTGGTGGTCTTCTCCGACGGCCGAAACAACGACGGCATCCCCCCCGTGGAGGCCGCCTCCAGGTATGCGGCCGAGGGAATCCCGATCCACACCGTTCTCTGCGGGCGCCCGTCGGCCCTGAAGAACCTGGCGGTCCTGGACATCCAGGCCCCGGCCAACGTCCTCCAGAAGGAGAAGGTGACCTTCAAGGTGCCCGTCGGGACCCGGGGGCTCGGGGGCAAGAGGTTCCGGATCTCCCTGGTGCGCGTGCCCGGCGGGGAGGTCCTGGAATGGAAGGAGGTCCGCGTCCCTTCCCGGGGAGGGACCCAGATCGTCACCATGACCCATGTCTTCGACGAACCGGGCATGGTGACCCTCGAGGCCCGGGTGGACCCCCTTCCCGGGGAATCCTTCCTGGACGACAACAAGGCGGTCCACCACCTGCGCGTCCTCTCCGGGAAGATCCGGGTCCTCTACCTCGAGGACTACCCGAGATACGAATACCGCTATCTCAAGGGGACCCTGCTCAGGGCCGACCGGGCCGTGGAGGGGCAGTGCTTCCTCTTCGAGGCGAGCCCGGACTTCCCCCAGGAAGCGACCAAGGGCCTCCCCCACCTGGCGGACATCCCCCGGACCAGGAAGGAACTCTTCGGGAAATACCACGTGGTAATTCTCGGGGACGTGACCCCTTCCCTCCTGGGCGACACCACCAGGGAGAGCGACAAGTTCCTCCAGCTCCTCAAAGAATTCGTGGAATTCGGGGGCGGCTTGATCTGCCAGGCCGGCGTCCGGGCCATGCCGGACGCCTACCGGGGAACCCCCGTGGAGGACCTGCTTCCCGTGGTGCTCCTGGAACCGGGGGACCTGGACCTCCAGCCCGGCGCCTCGGACCGTCCGTTCCACCCGGTCC
>JALUZX010000657.1 GCA_027011425.1 Planctomycetota bacterium | reverse complement strand
GGTTTCCTTTGTAGGAAGGGAAAAGAGGCGCCAGGCCCTTTTTCTCCCGCCGGCCTGGAACCGGGTGGGGGGGACCCTATCCTGGTGGGGATTTCCAACGCCAAAGGAGTCAGACCCATGAAGACGAGAACGATCCTGTTGGCATCGCTGGCCTTGCTCCTTTCTTCTCTTCCCGCCTGCCGATCCACGGCGGTCTCCGCGGAGAAGGCCCGGGCCCGCAAGGACGCGCGGATGAAGTGGTGGCGGGAGGCCCGGTTCGGGATGTTCATCCACTGGGGCCTCTACGCCGTGCCTGCCGGCGAGTGGAAGGGGTCGAAGAACCACGCGGAATGGATCCGGACTACGGCTCGTATACCTCTAAAAGAATACGAGAAGTTCCTGGAGAAGTTCAACCCGACGAAGTTCGACGCCCGCCGCTGGGTGCGGCTGGCCAAGCGGGCGGGCATGAAATACATCGTCATCACCTCCAAGCACCACGACGGCTTCTGCAACTGGCCGAGCAGGTACACCGACTGGGACATCGAGTCCACGCCCTTCAAGCGGGATATCCTGGGGGAACTCGCCGCCGCCTGCCGCGCCGAGGGGATCAAGTTCGGGCTCTACTACTCCATCATGGACTGGCACCACCCCGACTACCTGCCCAGGCGGGGCTGGGAGAAGAAGGACCGCCCCGCCGGCGGGGCGGATATGGACCGGTATGTCCGGTACATGAAGAACCAGTTGGCCGAGCTGATCCACAACTACCACCCGGCCGTCCTCTGGTTCGACGGGGAGTGGGAGTCCACCTGGACCCACGAGCGGGGCGTGGATCTCTACCGCTACGTCCGGAGCCTGGACCCGGACATCATCGTCAACAACCGGGTCGACAAGGGCCGCAAGGGGATGATCGGAATGACCAAGGCGGGGGAATACCTGGGTGATTTCGGAACTCCGGAACAAAGGATCCCGGCCAAGGGCCTTCCCGGCGTGGACTGGGAGACATGCATGACCATGAACCGCCACTGGGGATACAACAAGCACGACAAGGACTTCAAGAGCGTGAAGGAGCTGGTCCGGAAACTGGCGGACATTGCCTCCAAGGGGGGGAACTTCCTGCTCAACGTGGGACCCAGGGCGGACGGCGCCTTCCCGCCGGAATGCGTGGAAAGGCTCGAGGGAATCGGGCGCTGGATGGACGTGAACGGCGAGTCCATCTACGGGACCAAGGCGAGCGTTTTGGACGAGACCCCCTGGGGGCGCTGCACTGTGAAGTCCCTTCCCGGGGGAAAGACCCGGCTCTACCTGCACGTTTTCGGGAGGCCCGGCACGGGCCGGGTCCACCTTCCGGGCTTCGCCAACAAGATCGACCGGGCCTTCCTCCTGGCGGACCGGGCCCGGTCCCTTCCCGTGGAGAAGGGAGACTACACCACGGACATCGCCCTCCCCGCGAAACTTCCCTCGGAGATCGACACCGTGGTCGCCCTGGACCTGGAGGGGGCGCCCCGGATCCTCTACCCCGATCCTTACCACGGGGAGACCAAGGCCCAGAGAGACGCCCGGATGAAATGGTGGCGGGAGGCCAGGTTCGGGATGTTCATCCACTGGGGGGTCTATTCCGTCCTGGGAGGCGTATACAAGGGGAAGAAGATCCCCGGGATCGGGGAATGGATCATGTACAAGGCCCGGATTCCCGTGAAGGAATACAAGGCCTACGCCAAGGATTTCAACCCCGTCCGCTACGACCCGGACGCCTGGGCGCGCATGGCCAGGGAAGCGGGCATGAAATACATGGTGATCACCTCCAAGCACCACGACGGCTTCGCCCTTTTCGATTCCAAAGTCACCGACTGGGACATGGTGGACGCCACGCCCTACCACAAGGACCTCCTGAAACCCCTGGCGGCGGCCTGCCGGAAATACGGGATCAAGCTGGGGTTCTACTACTCCCAGGCCCAGGACTGGAACCATCCCGGCGGAGCAAGGGCCGGGGACCGGCTCTGGGACCCGGCCCAGAAGGGGTCGATGGACGAATACATCGACAAGGTGGCCGTCCCCCAGGTGCGGGAGATCCTCAGCAACTACGGGCCCGTCGCCATCCTCTGGTGGGACACGCCCTACAACATGACCCGGGAGCGGGCGGACCGGCTCCTCCCCCTGCTCCGCCTCCAGCCGGGGATCATCTACAACAACCGGCTCGGCGGGGGATACAAGGGGGACTTCAGCACTCCCGAGCAGAGGATTCCCGCCACGGGACTTCCCGGCCTGGACTGGGAGACCTGCATGACCATGAACCGGACCTGGGGCTACAAGTCCTGGGACCATGACTGGAAGAGCAAGAAAACCCTGATCCGCAACCTGGTGGACATCGCCTCCAAGGGGGGGAACTACCTGCTCAACGTGGGTCCCAAGCCGGACGGGACCTTTCCCGCCCCCATCATCGAGAGGCTCAAGGGGATCGGCCGGTGGATGAAGGTCAACGGCGAGGCGATCTACGCCACCCAGGCCAGCCCCTGCAGGCGGCCCTCGTGGGGGCGGATCACCAGGAAGGCCCTGCCTGGAGGAAAGACCCGGCTCTACCTCCACGTCTTCCAGCTTCCCGAAGACTCGGTCCTCCGGGTTCCCCTGGCCAACAAGGTCCTTTCCTGCCGCCTCCTTTCCGACCCGGCGCGGAGCTTCCGGGTGGAGCCCTCCCCGGCGGGCCTGGCCGTGAAGTTCAAAGGCTCCCTTCCCGACCCGGTCTGCTCGGTGGTGGTCATGGACGTCCGGGGGGATCCCGAGGCGGTGCCCTTCTTCGCCGAGCCGGGGAAGGACGGGAAGATCCATCTCCGGGCGGCGGACGCGAAGATCCACAACCCGGGGGGAGGAAGCGGGGCCCGTTACGAGAAGGGAGGGGTGAAGGACAATATCGGGTTTTGGACGGATCCCCGGTCCTGGGTGGAGTGGCGGTTCCATGTGCCGGGGCCTGGAACGTGGCGGATCGAGGTCCTTGCGGGGAATCCATCCAAGGGGAACCGGCTTCGGATCGAGGTCGGGGGGAAGAGATTCCGCCTGGATCCTCCCGTGACGGGGAGCTACGACAAATACCGCTGGGGGAAGGCGGGAACCGCCGCCTTCGGCAAGGGCGGGTTCTATAAGCTCGCCGTGAAGCCCGTGAAGAAGGGCTGGCACGCCCTGAACCTCAGGGAAGTGCGCCTGGTTCCGGTTCATAGATGAACGGCCTGGAATCCAGGCTTCTTCCGGGGGGCCGAGTTCCCCGGCGGGGCGGGGCCGGAAGGGGACGCCTTCCTCCCTCTGCCTGGTCCCTGATCTTCTCCAACATCCTTCCCCTGGCTGGGGTCCTCTTCTGGGACTGGGACGCCTTCTCCCTTCTCCTCCTCTTCTGGATGGAGAACGTGGTGATCGGCGTGATCCACATCTTCCGCCTGGCCCTGGCGGAGGGGGGGAGCAGGGCGGAGCGATACGGCCGCTTCTTCCTGATCCCTTTCTTCGCCGTCCATTACGGCCTCTTCACTTTCGTTCACGGCGTCTTCGTCCTGGCACTCTGCGGCCCGGACTCGCCCCTCCGCGGTGGAAGCGGGGCCGGGTTCAATCCCATGGACCTCCCCTACATCGTTCTCTCCCGGCTCAGGGAGGGCGGGTTCGGCGCCGCCCTGGCGGTCCTGGCGGCGAGCCACATGTTCTCCTTCGTCTCCGATTATATCCTCAAAGGGGAATACAAGGCCGCCCGGGCGAAGGACCTGATGGTGCGGCCCTACGGGAGGGTGGTCGCGCTCCACCTGGCCATTCTGGGCGGAGGCATCCTCGCCGTTTTCATGGGTTCCCCCCTTTGGATCCTGGTCCTCCTGGTGCTCTTCAAGACCCTCCTGGACCTGAAGGCCCACCTGAAGGAGCGCCGACTCCTAGGTTCCCCTCCTGGAGGTGCTTCCGCAGCATCTATGGGCCGGGGAAGCGGGGCGGACACCCATGCCTTGTCCTGAAAGGCGGCCATCCTCCCTCCATTTCTTCGGGGGGCGCGGATTCTGCGGGAGGCCTAATTTTTGTGGCCTTTCCCTTGAAGAACCACAACTCCTCGTGTAGTTTTTCGACCTGGGAATGCACCGTTCCCCTGGGCGGTTCGTGCGGCGCCCTTTTCCTGGTGCCTTCTCTGGGCGGCAGGTGCGGCGCTGATGACATCTGGAGGGACTCCGGCACTCCACCCTGCCGGAAAGACGAAAGGGCGCAAGTCATGGTTCGCAAATCATCCCTGCTAGGAAAGATTTTCACCCGCAAGAAGACCGCGAAAGACCCGGCGGCCCCCGTCCGGAGGGGCGCGACTCCCGCCGGTTCCGCCGGAAAGGCGCCGGGAGGGGGAAACGGAAAGGGCTCCCGGGCCCAGGTCAAGGATGTCCTGGCCCCCCGCAGCGAACCCCTTTCCGAGCCGGCCAGGAAGATGGATGTCAAGCCCGTCCGGAAGGAGGACGCCCAGAAGGCCGTAGTCCGGGGCCTCCAGGACCTCTCGGACCTGCTCAAGGGCATCCAGGGCCGGATGGAGGCCCAGGGGGAGAAGACGGGAAAACTCCTGGACACCTTCAAGGATCTTCCCGAGGCGGCCCAGGCCCAGATCCAGTTCCTGGAGAAGATCTCCAAGCAGATGGAAGCCCAGCACGGGCGGACGACCCAGCTCCTGGAGCGCTTCAGCCAGATCCCTGAGTTGCTTGGAGGGATCCAGAAGATCCTGGAGGCCCAGCAGAACGCCGAAGCAAGAAGGGACCAGACCCTGGGCCGGTTCAGGGAAACGATGGAACGAATCAATGCTTCCATCTCTTCTTTGAGCCAGGACAACTCCCGGGCCATGACAGAAGCGGCCCAGACCTTCGAAAAGGCCCACGCCCAGTCGGTCCAGACCTTCGAAAAGAGCCAGAAGGAGACCCTCCAGGTCTTCCAGAAGGCCCAGGAGACCCATTCCAAGGCCCTGGGGGAGTTCCTCTCCTCCACACGGAAGCAGAACAAGGCCATCCTCTTCTTCCTCGTCCTCACCTTCCTCGTCATGGCGGGGATCCTGGTGGGGATGCTTTCCGGGTTGGGGCGGTAGAGTCCGGCCCGGGGCTCCCCGGGAGGATGCACGGGTGAAGGGTCCGTCCGTGGAGGGATGCCGCTGGTTCCTGGTGCGCCACGGGGCCACCGTGGGGGATTCGGACAACCGATTTCATGGAAGCGGGGACGTGGCCCTCTCCCTCCAGGGGAAGGTTCAGGTCCAGGCCTTGGCTCCTTTCTTCCAGGGGGTCCTCCCCGCTGCGGTGGTTCATTCCCCCCTTTCCCGTGCCAGGGATTCCGCCCTCTACCTGGCCCAGGCCTTGGGTTGGAGTGTTCCCCTCGTGGTCAAGGAGGAGTTGCGTGAACTGGATTTCGGGGATTGTGAAGGCATGACCCGCCGGGAGATCGAGGAGGCCTTTCCGGAGTTCGCCGGGATCTGGAAGAGCGGAAAGAAATACGACTCTTTTCCTGGGGGCGAAAACCTCGCAGATTTCGGGGAACGGGTCGCCCGGGCGGTCCGGGAGATGGAGGGGGAATTCCCGGGGAAGGACCTGGTCGTCGTGGCCCACAAGGGGGTGCTGCGCCGGATTCTCTGGACCTTGCTGGGAAAGGACCGGCCCGAGGTGCGGGCCTTCAACCCTCCCCTGGGCTCCCTTTCCATCCTCAGGAAGGAGCCGGAGGGGTGGATCCTGGAGGATTCGGGACGGATCGGGTGATCCTTCCTGTTCCATGCCGCCCCCGGGGGGCGGGAAGGGGGGTTGCCTCTTTCCCTCTTCCTCCTTCAATCTCTCTCGTCTTCCCTTCCAGGAGGAAATGGCATGGTTCGTGAAGCGGTCAAGGTGGCGCCCGGCGTCTGGATCCTCCCCGGGGACGTCCAGATCAAGGGAATCCGCTCCACGGGGCCCGGCGGCCAGAACGTGAACAAGGTGGCCACCACGGCGGTGCTCGTCTACGATCCCGCCCGGGCCGCGGGCCTTCCCGAGGACGTTCGGTCCAGGATCCTGGAGAAGATGAAGGGACGCTTCACCAAGAAGGGGCTCCTGGTATTGCGTTGCGGCATGTTCAGGACTTTCGAACGGAACCGGGCGGAAGTGCTGGCCAGGTTGAAGCTCCTTCTCCAGGGGGCCCTGAAGGAGAAAAGGCGGCGGATCCCCACAAAGCCGGGAAGAGGAGCGGTGGAAAAGCGCCTTGCCGAAAAGAAACTCAGGGCCGGACGGAAACGGGACCGGAGGAAAGACCTGTGGCGGGAAGAGTGAAACGAGGTTCCTCTACGGGAGGGATGAAGCCCGGTCGGGAGGCCCTCCAAAGGAGGGCCCTGGACCTGGTCCGCCGGGCCCGGGGTCTTGCCAGGCTCCTCGCCAGTGTGGAGGGGCTCGAACTCCCCCGGGAGGAGGTCCTGCACGCCCCCCTGGGGTTCTCCCTCTCCGCGGCCCGGGACGATCCGGCCGCCCAGGCTCTCCTCGTGGGGCTGAGGGAATGCCTTCAGTCCCAGGCTTTCAGGGAAGAGGCCCTCCAGCCCGGGAGGGTCTTTTGTTTCCGGTGCGGCTCGCCCCATTGCGCCCACGCCGCTCCCCGGGATCCCCGGGAGGTCTTTACGGGGTATTCGCCCACGGGAAGGCCCAAGTGGGTGGATTTCGTTTCCTGGTGTATCGACCGCAGGGAGGGGAGGGTGGAGT
>JALUZX010000656.1 GCA_027011425.1 Planctomycetota bacterium | reverse complement strand
GCCGGGTCCTTGGGGTGGTTCCCGTGCGGCTGGGTTCGAGCCGCCTTCCCGGCAAGGCCCTTCTTCCCGCCGGGGGGATGCCCCTTTTCGCCCATGTGGCCCGTTCCCTTGAGAACGCCCGCCTGGTGGACCAGGTCCTGGTGGCCACGGACTCGGAGGAGGTCCTCGGCGCCTGCCGGAACCTGGGGCTCCAGGGGGTGCGGACCTCTTCGGACCACAGGACGGGCTCGGAGCGTTGCGTCGAGGCGGCTTCTTCCTGGGATTGCCGGGTGGTGCTGGACGCTCAGGGGGACTGGCCCGAGACGCGGCCCGAGGACATCGACCGGCTCGTGGAGGCCATGCTTGAGAGTGAAGCCGAGATGGGCACCTGCGTCCGTCCCCTGGAGGACCCCCGGCGGGCGGCCGATCCCAACGTGGTGAAGGTCGTGGGGCGGGCCGACGCAAGAGCCCTCTACTTCAGCAGGGCCGCCATCCCCTACGCCAAGAGCGGGAGGGACGTGTCCCGCCTGCGCCACGTGGGGATCTACGCCTTCCGCAGGGACGTGCTGGACCGGCTTCCCTCCCTTCCCCCCTGCCCGGCGGCGGAGGCGGAGGGACTGGAACAGCTTCGTTTCCTTTATGCGGGAATCGAAATCCGGCTGGTCGAGATCGACGGCGATCCCTGGGGGATCGAAACAAGGGAAGACTACGAGGAGTTTCTCCAGCGGCTCAAACTTCGTGAATGATCCGGGTGGAATCCTGAAATCCATGGAAAGCAGGGAGGCGGCGGTTCAAGGGGCATGACAAAGCAGATTTTCGTAACGGGCGGTGTGGTGTCCTCCCTGGGGAAAGGGCTCACCTCGGCGGCCATCGGGATGATCCTGGAGCACCGGGGCCTCAAGGTGGCGATGCAGAAGCTGGATCCCTACATCAACGTGGACCCGGGCACCATGTCTCCCTTCCAGCACGGCGAGGTCTACGTCACGGACGACGGCGCCGAAACGGATCTGGACCTGGGACACTACGAGCGGTTCACCCACGGCAGGATCAGCCAGAACTCCAATTTCACAACGGGCAAGATCTACGCGTCGGTCATCGCCAAGGAGAGGAGGGGCGAATACCTGGGATCCACGGTCCAGGTCATTCCCCACATCACGGACGAGATCAAGTCGGCCATTCGCTCGGTCCACGCCGCCGACGTGGACGTGGCCATCACCGAGATCGGCGGCACCGTGGGAGACATCGAGTCCCTTCCCTTCCTGGAGGCCATCCGCCAATACGGCCTGGAGGTGCCGGCCCACGACTGTCTCTACATCCACCTCACCCTTCTTCCATACCTCAAAGCATCCCAGGAGATGAAGACCAAGCCCACCCAGCAGTCCGTGGGCAAGCTCAGGGAGATCGGGATCCAGCCCCACATTCTCATCTGCCGGACGGAAAAACCCATCACGCCGGAGATGCGGGACAAGATCTCCCTGTTTTGCAATGTCCCCGCCCGGGCGGTGGTGGAGGAAAGGGACGTGGAGACCACCATCTACGAAGTTCCCCTGGTGCTCGTCGAGGAGGGGTTGGACCAGCTCATCGTGGAGCACCTGGACCTTCCCGCCGGGGAGCCCACGGGCCTGGACGACTGGCGGGCCATGCTGGAAGGGATCAAGAATCCCGAGGGGCGCGTCCTTATTGCGGTGGTGGGGAAATATATCAAGCTTCACGACGCCTACAAGTCCATCTACGAGGCTCTCTCCCACGGCGGCTTCGCCCACCGGGTGGCCGTGGATATCCGTAAGGTCAACGCCGAGGAGGTCAGTGCCGGGCGGGTCGAAGCCCTCCTGGAG
>JALUZX010000655.1 GCA_027011425.1 Planctomycetota bacterium | reverse complement strand
GGATCAACGTGGTCGGCTCGGGCACGGGCGTTTCCTTGCCCGGATTCGTGCCCGCAGTGCCCGAAATCCCGTGGTCATCCCCACCCTTGGCGGCTGGGGGCTCCACCGTCGCCGGAGGCGCGGGCTGGGAGACCAAGGACTTTCCACCCGGGCCGGGTCCGAGCTTGGGGCGGTTGAAGTTGGAATCGTCGGGGGGGGATTTCTGGGGAGAGGACGCCGCCACCTGGGCGGATCCCCCTCCCTTGGAGCAGCTACCCATCAGGGGCATAGCCAGAGCGGCAATCAACCCCAGGCCAAGGGCCAAACCCTTCATCTCCGCACCACCTTTCTGCAAGCTTGTTTCAAACTGAGGCTGTCTTCCTGCTTCTAATTTCCAATGTCTCGAGAAGTAACAGATCGAGAATCGATTTTTTCTGTGGCACTATGCCAGTCGGGCAAGACGCCTACGTATCTTGCAAGAGTAGCCCCAAAAACCGGCTGGTGACGGCAAGGCGGAGGAGGGAAAAGGAGGAAAAGGCTTCTTACGTTTCCCCCTGGAACAGGTGCAGGTTTGGAGGTTTCGGAATGAAACTTTCGCCCTAAGAGGGGGCCAGTTCCGAGCAGTCACCGAATCACGAACTGGACAAGGCTTGTGTCGCCCCTGTCAAGAGCATGGGAGGCCGGTCATTGTGGGGGGAAGGCCAGGATCGAGCGGGACTGGGTGGGAAGGGCCAGGATGGAACGGTTCCCCACGGGGGGCGCCAGCAAGGGCCTCCGGTCCTGGTAGCTCCACAGGATTTTCCACCGGGTGGGGTCCAGGGCGAGGAGGGTGCCGTCGTCCAGGCCCAGGTAGACCTTTTCTTGGATCCAGGCGGCAGGGGCGGAGGCAGCGGCCCGCAAGGGGATCTCTTTCAGAAGGGTCCCTTTGTCCAGGTCCAGCAGAATGGCTTTCTTTGCCTGGGGAAGGGCCAGAACCCGGTTTCCTTGGAGGAGGACGGGGAGACTCAAGGGCGAGGTGAGCCTGGTCCTCCAGGCGGTCTCCCCCTCCCGCCCGAAGGCCAGAAGGGAGCCGTCCAGGCAGGTGACCAGGACCTTTTCCCCGGCAACCCTGGGGGAGGACACGCAGAGGTCCGGAAGCCGCCGGGTCCAGATGGGGCTCCCCGTTCCTGCGTTGCGGGCCGAAAGCAGGCCCGGCCTGAGCCCCAGGAAGACCTGGGAGCCCGCAAGAACGGGGTTGCAGGAGAGAGCCCCCTTCAAGTCCCGGCTCCAGAGAATCCGTCCGTCTTCCGGGTCCAGGCAAAGGAGGTTTGAAGGTTCGCTGGTGGCCACCAGGATTCCTTCCGGCCCCGCCAGGGGAGGTCCGGCGGCCCTGGAGGGTAGGGCCTTCTTCCAGAGAAGTTTGCCCCTGTCCTGGGAAAGGCACCTGAGGCTCCCTTCCGCCGAGGCAAGGTAGACCTTCCCCTCCCGGAGGAGGGGCTTGAAGATCTTCCCGGAAAAGTCGCCGGTCCGGAAACTCCAATTCACCTTGCCCGTAAGAGAATCGAGGCAGGTCAGGACCCCGGCCCGGTCGGCGACCAGGAGGGTGTCTCCTGCCAGGAGGGGAGGCTGGTCCACGGGCCCGGGAAGGGGGGAGGCCCAGATCTTTTTCCTGGGGAGCCAGGCGAGGAGTCTTCCCCGGCCCGTCCCCTGGATGCGCAGGCTTACCGTTTCGAAGCCCTTCTTCTGGAAGACCACCAGGTGGCTCCCGTCGGGGTGAAAGGAAAATGGAAGAGGCGTCCTTCCGGCGACCTTGCCGTCGAAAACCACCGTGGCGCCCGGGGGAATGGATTCCACTTTCAAGGGAAGGGAGACCATTCTCTCCAGGGGAGCCCTGGGTTCCATCCTTTTCAGGCGGCGGAACTGGGCCAGGGCGCCCTGGAAGTCCTGCTTCTTCGTGAGGGAATCCAGTTTCTGGATCTGGTCCAGGATGGCCCGGTACTTCCGGGCCTGGCCCACCACGAAGGCCCGGAGTTCATTGTTCTTCTTGTAGAGCCGGGCCACTTCCGAGTAGAGCTTCCAGGCCCTGGTGAAGTCCCAGGCCTTCTCGGCCTTCCGGGCCCCCTTGATCAAGGGATCCAGGCGCCGGGCCAGGTCTTCTTCGGCGAGATTCTGCTCCAGGCGCGCCTTCAGGCGGTTCGCCTCCTCCTGGCCCTTGAGGATCCTGTCCACCGGTGCCTGGATCTTCTCTTTCGGGCAGGTTTTCTTGAAACGGTCGAAGGGCCACCTGGCGAGAAAGGCCTTGATCCGCATGAGGAGGGCTTTCCTGCCGGGATCGGTGACCTCTTTCAGGATGGAGAGGGCCGCCTCCCTCTCACGCAGGGAAGAGGCGTTGTTGGCCGCCTTTTCCAGGGCCCGCTCCAGGGAGTCGGCCATCTTTTGGAGGTCTTCTGCCACCGAAGGGAGGCGCACGGAACCCAGGATGCCCAGGAATTTCTTGTCATCCTTCACCTTGGGAAGGAGTTCGGCGTAGAGGGCCAGGGCCTTGTCCAGTTCCCCTTTTTTCTGGAAGGCCGCGGCTTTTTCCAGTTCCGCCCGGATCTTTCCCTCCCGCGCCTCTCTGGCTCTCCTGAGGGCCTCCTTCTTTTTCTTCAGGATCCGGCGGGCGATCCGGTTCGCCTCGAGGGCGGCCCCCGAGCCGGGGAGGTCCCTGGCGATCCGCCTCGCCAGGGCCAATGCCTGTTCTTTCTTCCCCGTTTTCACCAGGAGGATGAGTTCCCGCTTCAGGCGGCTTTCCCGGGCTCTTTCCAGCACGACCTTTCCGCCGAAGAAAAGAGCGACCACAGTGGCCAGGGAGGCTCCCACGAGGACGACGAACCTCTTCCGCTTGTCCGTCTTCCGTCTCCGGAGTTCCTTCAGTTCCTTCGGGACGTCCTTTCTCTTGGGGTTGAGCTTGTGCAGGTGTTCCAGGACCGTGACCAGTTGCTGGGTTCTTCCCTCTTCACGGAAGATCCCGGCCATGGCGTCCAGGGCCTCCTCGGCCCGGGAAGGGTCGCCCGCCCTCTGGTGAACCCGGGCCACCCGGGCCAGGACCGCCGGATCGTCCGGCCGTAATTCCATCAAGGCCTTCGCTTCTCGGAGGGCCTCCTGGTCCATGTTCTTTTCGAAGAATATGTCGCAGAGTTCCTGGGTGAGGCGGATGTATTCCTCCCGTTCCTCCTCCGGGTCCAGGAAGGAACGAAGGTCCATGCGGGCCTGCAGATTCTTGGGGTCCAGCTCAACCGCCTCGGCGAGAAGTTCCTTGGCGATGCCGGGAGCCTTCTCCCAGAGGTGCCGGGCGCTGTCCACCAGCACCTCGGCGGCGGACTTCATGTCGTGGATCGTCTTGAAGGCCCGGGCGACGAGCCTGGCGTCCTCGGCCGTGTTCAGCTCCCGGCCCTCCTTGATGACGGAGAGGGTCAATACGGCTTCCTTGATGTGGCCGTTCCGGACCATCCGGTCCACCAGGCGGTTCAGTTCCTGGAGGGTCGCCTTTCGGACGATCCCCTGGTCCACGCAGAGGGAGACTGCCTTGGCGCACTCGAAAAGGGGAAGGAGGGTGGCCCGGGAGACGTCCCGGACCGAGCGGGTCCCGTCCAGGAAAGGAAGGATCTTGGCCACGTTTTCCGGGAGCCCCTGGTGCTTGGCCTCGGGGAGGGTGAGGAAGATTTCATCCAAGTCCCCGATCTTTTCGAGGATGATCTCCCACTCGTCCTTGCGGCGTGCCACCTCGAGGAGGATCCCGCTCACGTCGTAGAAATTGGACCGGGCCGCTTCCTCCGGCGGGGATTCCCCTTTGAAGAATTCGAAGGTGGCCTTTTTCCAGGTGAAGAGAGAATAGATCTCCTCTTCCTCGTGGCTCTGGACCACGGCTTCGATCTGGTCCCGGGAGATGACCCCCATGCCCACGAGGATGTCGCCGACCCTCCCGCCTTTGGCCTTCTGGCGCAGGAGAGCGTTTTTCAGGTCCCTGGGATTCAGGATTCCTGCGGCGATGAGCTTGTCCCCGATGAGCCGGTTGCGGTTCTCCTGGTCGCCAACGAGCTGGGCCTTTCCCTGTTCGAAGTAAACCGTCCTCACCCCGGCGGGGGAGGAGATCCGCAAGGTCCCCGACATCTGGGACATGGAAAGGGTCTGGAAGATGTCCGAGAGGGAGATATTGGAAAGGTCCCCTTTGATCGTGACAAAATGGGCGGTCTGGATGGCTTCCTCGGCAACGGGAGCCTTTTTTTGGGGTTCCTCCCCGGCAAGGAGGAACTCCACCTCTTCCGCATCCAAGGGGGTCTTGTCTTCGGTCATCTGGGATTCAGACTTTTTTTTGCCCTCCTCCCGGAAGTCTGATCCGGGCGGGGGAAGTTTCCGGTTTTGTGGAGGCGCGGCCTTGGCCCGACAACATCCAGGCTCCTTTATCGTCCTCGTGGTGCTCCTGACTCCAGCCATCCTCGGCCGGGACCTGCCTCTACCTCCGGGTTTTCAAGGGCAGGTGGACCGTCTCCTGGGGCAGTTGAAGAGGGCTACCAGGGTGGACCAGACCCTCCATTCCCGGGACGGGCTCGTTCTCCTGGGAAGGGGGGTCATTCCCCAGGTGGCCCGCGCCCTGGGAAGGGCCGGCCGGAAGGCCCGGTGGAGCCTCTTGGAGGTTCTTGGGCTTCTTGGGGGCCCCGAGGCCGGGCGGGTTCTCAAGCAGGTCCTGGTCCAGCCCAGGTGGCGCTCCCGGAAGGGGTGTGTCTGCCTGGCCTCCCTGGGAATCCCCCTGGAGACCCGGCTGGAAGTGGAGGCCCTGGCGGACCTGGCCTGGGCGGAGGGAGAGAGGATGGCCTGGTTCAGGATCTGCGGGTTTCTGGGGCTTTCCCGTCCTTTCCCGGGAAACCTGGGGTTGCCCCGCCTTCCTTCCAGGGTCTGGCCGGGCGCCGCGACCCCCCAGGAGAAGGCGGCGGGCCTCCTCTTTCTGGCTGGAAAAGGGCCGGGCTCCTACCTTTCCGACATCCTTGTCCGTTTCTGGCCCGGAAAGCGCGATTCCTGGGGGAACCGCCTGGTGGCCCGGGCTTGTTGCCTGGCTGCGGCTACCAGGAAGGTTCCGGGCTGGAAGGGGCCCTTTCTTGCCTGGCTGGGTTCTGGCAAGACCAGGCCCGAGGACCGGCAGGCCCTGGCCTTGGCCCTGGGCTCTCTGGGCGTCCCGCCCGGGACCCCTTCCCTCAGATTCCTGGCCTCTCCCCGGGAATGGGCCTGTTTTTTTTCCATGGCTTCCCTCGGGCCGGGAAAGAAAGAATTCCAGGACCTCATCGAGGCAAGGTTGGACCTGCCCGGGCTGGATCCCTTTTTGAAAGGCGTCCTGGCCGGCGCCTTTGCGCGGAGCCTTCCCGACTCCGCCCTGCTCGAGAGGGCTCCTTCCTTCCTGGGGCCCCCCCTGGTGCGGGAAGTCCTGGTCCTGGAGCTTTCCCGGCGGGTTCTTCGGGCAAAGAAGGGCGATCCACTCCTGAAAAAGGCAGGGGCCCGGACCTGGGACCCGGCCCACGGGACGGAGTCCTACCTGGTGGCCGCCCTGGCTTCCCGGGGGGCCCTCCAGGCGCGGGGCCCCCTCCCGTCAGGATGGAGTCTCTGGGCCAAGGCCATGCGCGGCGAAGTCCCCCCGGCGGTGGCGGCCCGGGAGGTGGAGAAGGCCCTCCGCCGCCGGGGAGGCTGGCCGGGCCAGCTCCTGGAAGCCGCCCAGGAGGAGACGGCCCGGGCGATCCTCTACGGGGCCAGCGAACTCTACATCCAGAAGTTTCCCTCCTTGGCTCCCGCCCGGGGAAAGGGGCCCTTGCCGCCCGGGGCCCCAACCGGGGATTCCCCCTTCTACGGGTGGCTCGATTCCTTCCTCGCCGCCCACCCGCTCTTCAGGAAAGGAAACCCATCCAAGGGGCGGTGATCAGGCCACCCCGCCCCGATCGGATTCGTCGGAGCGCAAACTATCCATGAGTCGGTCCGCCTGGGCCAGGCCCTCCATGGCGTCCCGGCCGTAACCGTCGGCTCCGATCTCCTGGGCGAAGGCCCGGGTCACCACGGCGCCTCCCACGAGGAAGCGCGCCGGAAGTCCTCTCTTTCTTGCCTCGGCGATCACCCGCTTCATTTCCACCATGGTGGTGGTCATCAAGGCGGAGAGGGCCACCAGGTGGGCTTCCTCCTTGAAGGCGCGGGAGAGGATGGTGTCCCGGTCCACGTTCTTTCCCAGGTCGATCACCTCGAAGCCGTGGTTTTCCAGGACCGCGGCCAGGATGTTCTTCCCGATGTCGTGGACGTCTCCCTTGACCGTGGCCAGGATGACCTTGCCCTTGGAGGAGCCCTCTTCTTTCGGGAGGAGGGGTTTGAGGACCTGGAAGGCCTTTTGCATGGTCTCCGCCGCAAGGATCACCTGGGGAAGGAAGAAGATCTTGTCGTTGAAACGGCGGCCCACTTCCTCCATGGCGGGAACCAGGATCCGGGAGTTGATGTCCATGGGAGCCATACCGGAATCCACGGCCCGGCGCACCAGGTCCTGGATCTTCTCCCTGTCCCCCTCGATGACGGCCCGTTCCAGGGCCTCCTCGAGGGAGACCTCCTTTTCCTCCCCGGCGGGGGCGGGGGCCTTCCGGGCGGTGGCGGGGCTCCCTCCGAAGAGGCGGATATAGGTGGAGAACTGGGGGTCCCTCTGGAGGAGGAC
>JALUZX010000654.1 GCA_027011425.1 Planctomycetota bacterium | reverse complement strand
CCACGCCAGGGCCCTCTGGCTCGCCCACTACAGGCTCCACCAGAGAGACATACCCGCGCCCCCGGCCCTTCTCCTGCTCCTTCGAAAGAGAAGAGGCCTCCTGGTCTGCCGGGACCTGGGCCCCCTTCCCGACCTGGCCCGGGCCCTGGAGGAGGCTCCTGGTCCGGACCGCCGGGAGGCCCTGGTCCGGGCGGCGGCCCGCCTGGCCGCCTCCCTTCACGCGGGAGGCCTGCGAAACCGGGACCTCAAGGCGGCCAACATCCTGGTCACCGAAAGCCCGGGGGGACCGGTCCTCATTCCTGTAGACCTGGACGGTCTCTCCCGGCCCAGGCGCCTCGGGCCGTCCCACCTGGCCGGGGACCTGGCCCGCCTGGCGGCCTCCCTCTCCGCCCGGGGCGTTCCATGGCAGTCCCTTTTGGAGGCCTATCTCCAGGCCCTGCCCGGGGAAGACTCTTTCCTTCCCCCCCTGGATTCCCTCCAAAGCAAAATCCGGGCACGCCTGGAGAGGCTCGGTCCAAGACCTTGAAACTGGGCCCCTCTCATCCAGGATGGGTGCGCCATGAACCGCCTCGCCCTCAAGCTCAAAGTCCGGGCCGCCAAGCACGCCCTGGTGGCGGGGGGCGTCCGCTCGGCCCTCTTCTTCTGCTCCCTCCTCCCCGAGAAGATTCTCCTGGGCCCCTTGGCCTCCCTGGCGGGGAACCTTCTCCACGCCGCCATGGGGAAGAGATGCCGGGATCAACTCCTGGCCTCCTTTCCGGGGATGAAAGAGGACGAGGCCCACCGGATCGCCAGGGACGTGGGCCGCAACTTCGGCCGCCTTCCCGGGGAACTCGTCCTGGCCCGGCGCCGGGGCTGGACGTTTCTGGAAAAGCGGATGGAGACCGACGATTCCCTGATGCATATGGATGAGGCAAGGGCCGCCGGCAAGGGGGTGATCGTCATCTCCGCCCACATCGGCAACTGGGAACTCATGGCCTGGTGGGGCGCCCGGCACTACCCGGAACCCCTGGCGGTAGTGGGTAAACGAATCCGGAATCCCGGGTTGAACCGTCTGGTGAACGACCTGCGCCGGATGGGAGGCCTGGAAGTCATCGACCGCGACGATCCTCCGCGCCGCATGCTCCGCCACCTGGCCCGGCCGGGCATCCTTGGGATCCTTCCCGACCAGGACGTGGACGTGCTCGCCGGGGAGTTCCTGGAGTTCTTCGGAAGGCCCGCCTACACGTCCACGGGACCCGCGGCCCTCTCCCTCGCCTCGGGGGCCCCCATGGTCCCGGGATTTCTCATCCGGCGGGGGGAAAAATTCCTGGTCCGATTCGCCCCGCCCATCTTTCCCTCCAGGGACCGTCCCAAGCGGGAGGAGATCCTCCGCCTCACCAGGGCGTGGTCCGCAGCAGTGGAGGAGACGATCCGGGCCTTCCCGGAACAGTGGGCCTGGTTCCACGAGAGATGGGCCTCCACGCCGGAGACGGTGGCCCGCAAGAGAAAACGATACCTGGAAAGCCGCAAGCGCAAGGCCATGGCCCGCCAAGGAGGCAAACCGTGACCCAGACGACCCGGGTTCTCCTGGTCTGCCCGCCCCTGGATCTCAGGGGGACCACCGTCCACACCCGCAACCTGGTCCGGGCCCTGAAGGACAAGGGCTACGAGTTTCACGCGGCCGCCCGGCCGGGAACTCTCTCCGAACTCCTGGCGGCGGAAGGAGCCGTCCTCCACCCGCTCCCCCTCAACCCGGGGCTCTCTGCCTGGCTCCAGGCGCCCCGCCTCCGGAGGATCCTGGCCGGCGTCGAACCCCACATCCTGCACGTGCGCCACCATTC
>JALUZX010000653.1 GCA_027011425.1 Planctomycetota bacterium | reverse complement strand
ATCTGGGGGAGACCCAAGGGAAGAAGAAAGAGGACCAGCGCCGTCGCGGGAAGTTTCATGGATAGGTTGATGTTCAAATTCCGGCTTCCTTCAAAGCGCGCTCCAGGAGGTCCGAAATGCCGAGTTCCCTGGCCCAGCGGGCCATGTATTCGGTGTCCAGGATCCCGGCTTGGATTTTGAGGACGCCAAGGACGTCGGTCCATTGGCGTTCCGAGGTGGACCCTCCTTTTCGGAACCAAAGGAGTTTTTGAAGAACAACGTCTTCCGGGGTGGCAACCGGGAATTTTCTGGGGATTTCCGTTTTTTCCAAGGGCTCACGCCGCCTTCGGGAAAGGGCTTCTTTTTGAAACGCGTCGTCCCCCGGGAGGAAGATGTCGATCTTGATCATCGTGGGGAGATGAACGAGATTGAAAGACGACATTTTCTTTGCGGCTTCCAGCAAAGATTCTTCGTCCGCGTAATACTTATTCCCAAGGATTTCCAACAATGGGCGAATCGTTTCCTCCCTGAGGTCGGCCACAATGTCGATATCCAGGGTTGCGCGGGGCATACCGTGGACGGAACTGGCGAGGGAGCCTCCGAGGCGGTAGGGCACATCCAGACGCTCGAAGGCCTCGGCGAGAGGGAGGAGGGCGGAGAGGATGTCGCTCACGAAAGGGTCTCCTCCAGCCTTTTCGCCACCCTTTCCGCAAGATCGGCCCCGTAATGGAGGCGGAGGAAGGCCAGGAGGATTTCCTGGTCTGTCGCCTCGGGCATCCGCCTTTTCAGCGCCATCCTGGCCAGGTCGATCGTGGTGCGGCTCAAGGAGAGAGCGAGGGCGAACCGGCGGGCCGGTCCGGCCCGCCGGAGAAGGTCCACCTGGACCTTTTCGGCCTGTGGGCTCGTGTCCCTCGACAGAGTGCGCATGGTCCTCCTTGCTTCAGTTTTTGGACGGCCGGGAATATTTTCCCTGAATCCCAGGGTGTTGCAACCGGCGGGCGGGGTAAGAAGGCCCCTAGGCCCCTACCTTTCGCTGCAGCTCGCCCCGAAGGCGAAGCAGGAGTAGCACCGGTGGTGCTTGAGCATCACCCTTTTTTCCATGGCTTCCGCCAGGCTCTCTCCGAGATCGAAGTCAGGGTCGTCGTCCACCAGCGTGCAGGCGTATACCGAGACCCGCCCGTCGATCTTCACCACCATCTTGGAGAAGTTGCACATGAAGGCCTCCCGCTTCTCCCGGTCCAGGTAGGTGGTCATGCAGTTTTCCGTGATCTCCGGAACCTCTGGGTTTTCGCCCGGGAGTTTCAGGTCGGGGAAGGTCACGATCCGGATGTCGGGGGGCAACCCAGCCTCCTCCAGGAAGGGGAGGTAGGCCCGGTCGGGAAACTCCGAGGCGAGCCTGGCCAGGGAGACGCCGAAACCGGCCCTGTGGAGCCTGCCCAGGGTGTCCAGGGCCTTCCGGAAGTTCCCCTTGCCCCGGGAGGCGTCGTGTCTTTCCGGGTCCGGGTGGTCCAGGCTCACCCGGAAGGAGAGGGGGTTGGGTTTCTCCAGGAGGGGGAGGATTTTGTCCATCCGGTTCAACAAGGGGTCGGTTGCGTTCGTCAGCACGAGGCAGGGGCGGCGGTCCAGGGCGTAGTCCAGGATCCGGGGGAAATGGGGGTTTACGAAGGGCTCCCCGCCGGTGAAGGAGAACTTCTCCACTCCCAGTTCCACTGCCTCGTCGATCCAGGGCCGGGCGTCCTCGAAGAGGAGAAACTGGATCCGGTCGTCCCCGGGCTTGGATCCTTCCAGGCAGAAGGGGCAGCTCAGGTTGCAGGAGGTTCCGGTGTGGAACCAGACCTCCTCCAGTTTCGCCGGCTGGATATAGCCCCTTGGTTTTCCCTCGGATGTCACCGTCCATCTACAGCTTTTTCCCATTGGGATTTTCGCTTTCTTTTTGTCCCTTTCCGCCGGGGCGTGCGGAGAGGTTCTGTTCACTTCAGGGATGGGGCCGGGACCCGGGTTTTTCAAGTGCGGCGAATCAACCCTGAAAAAAAACAGGAAAAAGCACCTTGATCGCCGGACCCCCTGGAACCAGAAGGAAAGTCGCTCCTTGCCGGGTTCGCGGCCTTTTCCCCCTGAAATCCCCCGAACCACCAGGCGGACGGGGGAGCCAAGAACATGGTGAAGGAAAGGTGAGCCCCTTTTTTCGTCCCCGGGATCCCCAGTATGCCGGAGGGGTGGAGACTCCCCCGGACCTGGACCGGAGGTTGGAGTCCACCCGCAGGGGGATCCACGTGATCGGCGCCGCCGCGGGAGCGCCCCTCTTGAAGATCGCCCTGAACCAGGGCGTGGAGGCCGTCCGGGCGATCGCCCGGATCATGCCCCCGGCGGGGGGGGAGGATCCGCTCGACCTGGCGATCATCGGCGCCGGGCCCGCCGGGATCTCCGCCGCCCTGGAGGCGCGGAAGAAGGGATACTCCTTCGTAATCCTGGAGCAAGGGAGGGTGCTCGACACCCTCTGCGCCTACCCCGGCGGGAAGAAGGTCTACGCCGAGCCTTCCACGTTGAAGACCCTGGGCGGACTCTGGTTCGACGATTCGGCCAAGGAAGAACTCCTGGAACGCTGGGGCGATGCCGCGGCGGATCTTCCCGTCCGCCTGGGAGCGGAGGTCACGGACATCCTGGGATCGGAGGGGGACTTCCGCGTGGAGACCAAGGGGGGGGAGACCTTCCGTGCGAGGAGGGTGATCCTGGCGCTTGGAAGGATGGGGAACCCCAGGAAGCTCGGCGTCCCGGGGGAAGACCTGCCCTGTGTCTATTCGCACCTCTTGAATCCGGGGAAATACGAGGGAAAGAAGATTCTCGTCGTGGGGGGCGGAAACTCGGCCGTCGAGGCGGCCCTGGCCCTCGCCGGGTCCAACCAGGTGACCCTGGTCCACAGGGGGGTGGACTTCCCCCGGGTCTTCAAGGACCTGCGGAGGAAGCTGGAGGAAAAGGAGAGGGAGGGAAAGGTCCGGATCCTCCGGCCGGCGCGGGTCCTCTCCTTCGGGCCGGAGAAGGCCGAGATCGAGGCGGGAGGCCGAAGGGAGACCCTGGCGATGGACGCGGCCTTCGTCCTGATCGGGACCGATCCCCCCCTGGCCTTCTTCAAAAGGGCCGGCATCGCCCTGGAAGGGGCCTGGACCTGGTGGAGAGCCCTCACCCTGGCCTGGGTCTTCTTCCTGGTCTATGCCCTCTACGGAATCAAGGCGGGGCTCTGGCCCTTCCGCGGGGTCTACGCCGCCCTGCTCTCGGCCCGGCTGGATCCTTCCTTCCTCTACGGGATCCTCTACACCGTTCTCGTCACGACCTTCGGCGCGCGGGCCCTTTGGAAATACCGGGACGATCCCTATCAGCGGAAGCGTTTCTCCACGCTCATGGCCGCCCAGTGGCTCGTCTACTTCCTCCTCCCCTGGGGCCTCTTCTACCTGGGATACCCGGAGTGGTGGCGGAGCTGGGGCGTGACCCTCACCTACCCGCTCGGCTATTACGCCCTCTGGGAGCCGGCCTCGTCGCTCTTCGCGGGAAGCGCCCTGCCCTGGGCCCTGGGATCCCTGGCGGCCTTTTTGGTGGTGATGCCCCTGGTGTCGGCCTTCTTCGGAAAGGCCTTCTGCGCCTGGGTCTGCCCCTGCGGCGCCCTGGCGGAGACCGTGGGCGACGAGTGGCGCCGCAAGGCCCCCAGGGGAAAGGGGGCGCTAAAGGTCGAGGTCTCCAGCACGGTGATCCTCCTCCTTACCCTGGCGGCGAGCTTCTACATCGTGCTCGACTACAGGCTCTCCCTGGAGCCGGATACGGTCAAAAAGGTCTACAAGGCGGCCGTGGACCTGGGGCTGGCCTCGATCCTGGCCATCACCCTCTACCCCTTCAAGGGAGGGCGGATCTGGTGCCGCTTCTTCTGCCCCCTGGCCAGGTGGATGGAGCTCTGGGGGCGCTGGACCGGCGGGAGGCGGGCCATCGTCCCCAACGACGAGTGCATCTCCTGCGGGGAGTGCACCCGGTATTGCCAGATGGGGATCGACGTGCGGGCCTTCGCCCAGAGAGGGGAGCCCCTCTCCAACGAGTCCACCTCGTGCGTCTTCTGCGGGATCTGCGTGAACAAGTGCCCCGTGGACGTCCTGAGGGTGGGCCGGCTCCCGAAAGAGAAAGGGAAAGGCCGTGCTTGACTTCCTGGCTTTCTCCCTCCTGGTCCTCTACTGCCTGGCCGCCCTGGTGCTCCTGGTCTACGCCCTCAACTGCTTCGTCATGGTCTACCTCTCGGCGAGAAAACGGAAGGACCGGCTCGCAGGGGAGCGGGAGACCCTGGAGCGTTTCCGGCGGGAGAAGGGGGAGGAAGACCTTCCCTTCGTCACCACCCAGATCCCGCTCTACAACGAGGCCAACGTTGCGGAGAGGGCCATCCGGGCGGCCTGCGCCATGGACTACCCCCGGGACCGCCACGAGATCCAGGTCCTGGACGACTCCACCGACGCCACCAGGGAGATCACCGAGAGGCTCGTCCGTGAATACAAGGAAAAAGGGTATCAGATAGAGAGGCTCGCCCGCGCGGAGCGGAAAGGCTTCAAGGCGGGCGCCTTGGCCGAGGGGCTGGAACGGGCGCGGGGGGAGATGGTCGCCATCTTCGACGCCGACTTCGTCCCCCCCCGGGACTTCCTGATGAAGACCGTTCCCTTCCTGGTGGAGCGGGAGAGGCTTGGATTCGTCCAGGCAAGGTGGGGCCACCGGAACCGCTTCTTCTCCCTTCTTACGGCTGCACAGTCCATCGGGATCGACGGGCATTTCGCCGTAGAGCAATCGGCGCGGTGCTGGAACGGGCTCTTCCTCAACTTCAACGGCACCGCCGGGGTGTGGCGCAAGCGGGCCATCCGGGAGGCCGGCGGCTGGCAGGACGACACCCTCACCGAGGACATGGACCTCTCCTACCGGGCCCAGCTCGCCGGCTGGGAACCCTGCTACTTGTTCGATGTGGTGGCCCCTGCGGAACTCCCCACGGACATCAACGCCTTCAAGATCCAGCAGCACCGCTGGGCCAAGGGCTCCATCCAGACGGCCAGGAAGCTCCTTCCCCGGATCCTCTCCCGGCGGGACATCCCCTTCTTCAAGAAGCTCCAGGCCTTCCTCCACATGACCCACTACGCCATCAATCCCTTGATGGTCCTGATGACCCTTCTCGCCCTTCCCCTGCTGTTTCTCTCCCACCGCTGGTTCCATCCGTGGATCATGGCGGGCCTGCTCTTCCAGATGTTCGTCTCCCTCGCCGGCACGAACCTCCTCTACCTCTTCTCCCAGAAGATGGCCTACCGGGACTGGTGGAGGAACGTCCGGTTTCTGCCGGCCCTGATGGGGCTCGGCGTGGGCATGGCGGTGAACAACACCAAGGCGGTCCTGGAGGCCCTGGCGGGCAAGCCCAGCCCCTTCGTGCGGACCCCCAAGCTCGGCGAGGCCGCCGAGGGAAGGCGGGGAAAGGCCCGGTGGTACCGTCCCGGAAGGAGCGGGCTCTACGGGGCGGAACTCTTTCTCGGGGCCTGGTCCCTGGCGGCTTTTCTCAAGTACCTCGTGCTGCTCAAGTTCCTGGTGGGGCCCGTGCTCATGATCAACGCCGTTGGATATACTTCGGTTGGGATTCTTACCCTGTCCCACGAGATCAGGGCCAAGCGGCGTGCCGGGGCGTAGCCTTCTTCCTTTCGCCGGGGCGGCCCTGCCGCTCCTGGCCCTGTCTGTCCTGCTCGGGTCCTGGAAAGGCTCCTGCTCCTCCTGGGTGGTACTCTCCTCGCTCGGGACCGTTGCCTGCTGGGGGCCGGTTCTCTACCTCTCTTTCCTGGGGAAAGCCGGGAAGGGGTCCGTCCTTTTCGGGATCCTCCTGGCCCTGGCCTTCCGCCTGGCCCTCTTTTCCGCCCCCTTCGAGCTTTCCGAGGACGCCGCGCGGTATCACTGGGACGGAAAGGTCCTGGCCCACGGGATCAACCCCTACCTGTATCCGCCCAAGGCGCCCGAATTGGACGGCCTCAGGGGGGACCCCCCGGACGGGAAGGTGAGCGGCATCAGTTACCGGACCCTCACGGTCTATCCCCCCCTTGCGGAACTCTCCTTCGCGGCGGGCTACCTGCTCACCCCGGGAAGGTTGGCGGGCCTGCGCTTCCTCTGGCTCCTGGCCGAGCTGGCGGCCTGGCTCCTTGCCTTCCGGGCCCTCTCCCGCCGGGGGCTTCCCCTATCCCGCTTCTTTCTCCTCGCCTGGTGTCCCCTGCTCGTCTTCCAGGGCTACCTGCCGGGCCACGTGGACCTCCTCGCCCTGCCCTTCCTTCTTCTCTTCCTGGAGGCGGTGGACCGGAAGAAGGCCGGCCCGGCCGGGGCCTTCCTGGCCCTGGCCTGCCTGGTGAAGCCTTTTTCGGGACTTCTCCTCCCGGCCGCCTGGATGGTCCTGGAAAAGGGGGAGAGGAGGCGTTTCGCCTGGGTTTTCGCCGGGCTGGGAATCCTTTTCTACCTCCCCTTTCTGGGGGCGGGCTGGAACCTCTTCAGCTCCATGCTTCTCATGGCCCGCAAATGGTCCTTCAACGGGAGCGCGGCGGTCCTCCTGGAGCGGGTGATGCCCATGGGCCCGGCCCACCTGGTCTCGGCGTTCTTCATGGTCGCCTCCGTTCTCTACGGGGCGCGGCGGGGGAGGGACTTCCTGGAAAAGGCCCTTTGGGCCGCCCTCTCC
>JALUZX010000652.1 GCA_027011425.1 Planctomycetota bacterium | reverse complement strand
GGCTCACGGTCTCTCAGGGGGCGGGCCCGGGGATGGCCTTGAACGCGGCCTGCACCCAGGTCCGGATCGAGGGAAGAACCCGGGTCTCCTACAACGACGGCGAAGGGATCGCCTACAGGAGCGGCCTCCACTCCTACCTGGTGGTCAACGGCGGCCCCGGGAGCGAGAGAGTCGTCGTGGCCCACAACAAGGGAAGCGGAATCCTGGTGGACGCCCCTTACGCCCCGGCCTCGCGGGTCACGATCTCCGGGTGCCTGGTCCACCACAACGGGAGCGCCTCTACCGACGCGGGCCTGCTCACCCTCACCCCCGCCGGGCTGGTGAAGGACAGCATCTTCGCCTTCAATACCCGGTACAACTGGTATCACCGCGCCCCCGGGACCTCCTCAAGCCCCCTGGCCGTCAGGGCAGAGCGCTGCACCTTCCACGACGCCCGGTATCCGGCCGGCGACACCTCGCCGGTTTGCGTCTCCAGCCTGGCCGACTACAACCGGATGACCTTCCGGGACTGCATCTTCACCGGTCCCCCCGCGGCGGGGAGGCTGGAGGCGATCTACGTGGCCGACTCGGCCCGGGCCACCACGGTTCTGCTGGACCATTGCGCCCTGGTCACCCAGGGGCGATGGGCCCTGAGCGGAAACGGGATCCGCAACGGCGCCTCCAAGGTGACCCTCTCCTGGGTGATTCCCTACGACCCGGCCTACCTCTCCCTGGACCCGGCGTCGCCGAAGTTCCTGGACGTCTCCTCTTCCCTCTACGGCAAGGCCGGCTCGGGCGGCAACCCCCTGGCCGGAGGGGCCTCCTATTCCTACCGCGTCCGGATGAAAATTTACGGGAAAGGGTGTCCAGGCGGAGGAAACTACGTGCCCGCCATCCTCTCCTTCGGAGGGGATCCCCTTCCGGGGAACAAGAACTTCGCCGTCTGGCTGATGCTGGCCCAGCCCGGGTCCGCGGCGGTCCTTGCGGCGGGCCCCTCGAAGAGTTACGCCCCGAGCCTGGGCGTGAACCTTCCCTTTTCCCTGGCCCCCTTCGGGAGGAGCGACTGTTCTCTTCTCACCGATTTCTTTCCCTTCGGCCCGGTCCTGGCCGTGGGAGGCACAGGCTCCGGGGGCGGCTCGGCCCACATGCCTCTCCCCATCCCAAACGACCCGGTCCTCCTGGCCGGGGCCAAGCTCTACTTCCAGTGGATCCTCCTGGATCCCAAGGCCAAGGCCGGCCTCTGCGTGAGCCCGGGGCTGGAGATCCTCTGGCCATGAGGCGAATCCACCCCCCCCAAAAAAAGAGAGGGCAAAGCGGCAAGTTCTTTGAAAGACGCTTTTCTTTTGTTCTTTTGGTGTTGCCCCCCTGTTTTTTCGAATCTCGAGGGAGAACCCGGGCCCAGGCAATAGGTCCCGGCGTTCCGGTGTGTTTGACTGGGTGAGGAATCAAAGCAGGGTTCAGTAATTCGTTTTTTCTTTCGGTATCGAGGAGGTCAATGTGCGGTTTATCGAAGCGACTGCGTTGTTCTTGGTGGTTTTTCTTCCAAGCGGGCGGCTTGGTTCCCAGGTAAGAAGAGTGGGTCACAGGGGCAAGAGCGCCTCGAAGGCCCAGAAAATTGATATCCGGAAACTTAATTCCAGGGCCACCAGGTATATCGTCATGCTGAAGAGGGTGATTTTCCGGTGTACCATGTGTGACGGTCGGGGGAAGCGGTTGATTCAGACGTTCGGCTTCAGGGGGAGAAGTTTTTGGAAGAAATGCTCTTACTGTGAGGGCACGGGGATATATATTAAAGAGAAAAACCTCCGGAAGGTCTATGAGGAATTCATGTCTCCCGAGTGGTGGGCGCGGTCCGACCCGGAATCGAGGATCGCGCAGTTCATGGCGTATTTGTCCCGCGACAGGTCGAAATCCCTGAAGATGATCCGGAGCATGCGGCTGGACTTTAGAATGACGAAGGTTATTGGGGGAAGGCTCGGCTTTACTTTTGTCAAGAAAGGAAAAAGGCGCGAGTCGTTGGCGTGGGTCAAAAGGGGTGGAAAGTGGTATATTTGGTCAAAATACGACGGATGCATAAGAAATCTTTTCCAGGACAGGGAGATTACCAATTACTCCAATATTTCCGAACGGGAGATAAAGTCTATCTTGGAAAAAGTGCGGTTTGCTTTTCCATTGACCCTGGTCGATTTGTGCAAGGGGCGGTTGAGGCTCGATTTTTACGTTGAGAGTATGGGGGACCTGAAGTTGTTCGGCGGAAGGGGGAAAGCCTTGGATCGACCGGTGGTCGACCTGGTGAGGATCCTTTTCGGCCTGGAGAAGGGGTATACGTCCGTTGAGATAAATTTCTTGACCCGTTATAAAGATATATATGGAAACTTGTCGGTGAAGAGGTGTTTGCACCTGTCGATCAGGGCGGATGTTTTCAATCTGCTGAAATTGGAAAACCTGGAGCCGGGGGAGGTTATTGAGAATCATTTTGACGTGTCTTGGTGCAGTTACAAGGGGGAGACGGCTTTCCAGCCTCCCAGGGATCCGGTCAAGAGAGGCGAAAAGGGCACGCTTGAGAGGGAGCTGGAACGTAAAAAGACTCTTGGGGATCGGCCGTTGCGGAGCACGATACGGATTCGTTAGGGTCTATGACGTTTCGGCGTTTTCGTCGATGGGCGCTGGATTTCCTTGGGGTGCAATCCATGCCATTCGCCGGACTCGGCAAGGAGAAAGGAGCCGGGGCCAAGCTCTACTTCAAATGGATCCTCCTGGATTCCAATGCCAAGGCCGGCCTCTGCGTGAGCCCGGGCCTGGAGATCCTCCGGCCATGAGGGCGTCATAGGCCGGATCCATCGGGATTTGGGGGCCCCGGGGCGGGACGACCGTCGGGACGGCATTCGGCCGTCCCTCGGGTGTCCCCGCACCGGAACGTCGGCCCGGGATGGTTCCAATATGCTTGGAATCATTCCCAATCCCTTGGGCGGGGCCTGAAAAAAATCAGTTCCCTTTTCAATTCCCCGGGGGGAAGGCGGTACAATCCCCCTCGGTCAGGAGAAAGGAATTTCCATGAGGTTCGGAAGAATTCTTTCAAGTCTTGCCGCGGTCTCCATTCTGGGCTTGGGGTGTCTCGGAGTCATCGGTTGCGCTCCTACGGGCTCAGCCGCGGCCCAAGAAGGCGGTGGTCGACCGGCCGTCCATGCCGCCCTTCCCGACGGATGGTCCCAGCTCAAGGTCGGGATGAGCCAGAAGGATGTCTACGACCTCCTGGGCCTTCCCGTCCGGGTGGAGAGGGCCGGAAAGACGCTGACCGCCGTCTACCGTTTCGGGTCGGTCGTGTTCGAGGGGGCCGACGGTTTCGGATACAACAACAAGGGCGCCCTCAGGACCTGGACAGCCAAGTAGAAGCGCCACCGCGGGATCCCCGAGGGACGGCGCGCAGCGCCGTCCCTCGGGGATCCCCTACACCGGAACGTCGGCCCGGGGGTTTCCGGGGGGGTGTCAGAAGAGATGGTGCGCCGGGATTTCCCAGAGATCGAACTCCGGGTCTTTGAGGCGGAGTGTCTCGCCCTGGTAGAGAACGGCCCCGCCGAGCCACCGGCCTTCCAGGGAGGCGGCCACCCTGCGGAGGGGTCCGAAGTCGCCGGGGCGGGTGGTCTTGGCCGCCTTGATCTCGAATCCGAGAATGCCGCCGGCTGTTTCCACGAGCAGGTCCAGTTCCATCCCCGACCGGGTCCGGTAGAAGAAGAGGCCGAGATCCAGGGCCATGGTGGAGTTCCATTTGTGGATTTCGGAAACGACCAGGGTTTCGAAGAGGGCCCCCGTTAGCTCCCCCCACTGCCTGGTGGCCTGCCTGAGAAGGCCCAGGTCGACCCAGTAGAGCTTGGGACTCTTGACCAGCCTGCTCGTGAGATTGGTCCTCCAGGGGGGAAGGAGGAAGACCTGGTAGGAGATCTCCAGGTATTTCAGGTAGCGGCGGACCGTGTTGGTCCCGACTCCGGCGTCCCGGGCCAGCTCGGAGTAGGAGAGGAGCCCTCCTGTCCTGAGCATGGCCGATTCCTGGAGTTTCCGGAAGGGCTCCAGGTCGGAGAGCCGCGCCAGGTCCGAGAGGTCCCTCTCCAGGAAGGTCTGGCGGTAGGATCGGAGCCAGAGGCGCCTGTCCTCTTCGGAAAGCCTTAGAAGTTCCGGCATTCCCCCCCAGCGGCCGAGCCAGTCCAGGGATTCCCTGCGCGGGGTTCCCTCCCGGCCCGGAAGAACCTCCGGCCGCGTTTCCAGGATACGCCCCAGGGAAACCTTGGAAGTGAGTAGGGCGTGCAGGAGGGGGTAGGGTGGAGTCCGGGTCGCTTCTGTGCGGACTTCGCTGGGCATCAGGGGCCAGAGTTCGTAGAGGAAGGCGCGCCCGGCCAGGGTTTCCCGCACGCCTTTCAAGAGAAGGATCTGGGAGGATCCCAGGAGGGCGCTGAAATCGAGATCCCTCCCGTCGTAGGCGAACTTGACCTTTTCGAAGAGGGAAGGCTCCTTCTGGGCCTCGTCCAGGATGGCCGGGCCTATGGTCCGGCCCCAACCCGGGGCGCTCACCTCCCTGAGCCGGGCCCTCTCCTCCAGGTCGTCCAGGTTGAGGTAGGCCAGGTGGGGCCATTTTCCCTTGGCCAGGGTGGTCTTCCCGGTCTGGCGGGCGCCTGTGAGGACCACGATCCTCCGTCCCCCGGGTTCGGGGAGGCGGGCGCCCAGCCAGCGGAATCTCTGTTTGTCTCCCCACATGGTGGCAAATATACCTGTAAAATCGGCCACGGGAAGGGTGAAAGTGCAGGAGAAAAAGCCTGGGGCTGGGTGCTCAGGCCCAATCCATCGGGATTCAGGGGCCAGATCGCGGGACGGCCGTCGGGACGGCGCGCAGCGCCGTCCCTCGGGCCGCCCCTAGCATCCCCTATTTGGTTTTTCTCAGGAGCTGTCCGGCTTCGTCCAGGGTGATCAGGCCCTCTTCGTAGTTCTTCCGCACCCACTGGGCCCACTTGCGGGCCCCGCCTGGGGTCTTGGAGAGTTCCTGGAACTTCTGGACGAAGACTTGGGTCCGGGCGCTCTTGAAGGTGGTCCCCGAGACCTTGCCTGTAAGCAGGGACTTCTTGGCCTTCCGGAGGGACTGTTCCGCCCAGTCGGGGACCTTGCTCTTCCGGAGCCGGGCCAGGCTCTCCCGGATGTCCTTGGTCCCGGCGATGCGGTAGGTCCGCCCGGCGGTCTTCTCCACGCCTTCCAGGTAGTCGGCGGCTTTGCGGGCCACCGATTCCGGGGTCTCGCCCAGGGCCTTGAGGCGCGCCACGGCCTCCTCGGGGGTGATCTTCCCGGATGTGGCCTTCTTGAAGATGTCCATGCTCACCTGGAGGTTCGGCGGCACGTCCACCGCCGGGTCCAGGCCGTATTGCTTGATTCTCGGGATCACCATGTCGTCGAACTGCTTGTGGGACTGGCGCATCCCCTCCACCAGGTTTCGCCCCTTGAGGACGGGATCCTTCTGCCTGGCCGCCTGCTTGAACCAGTGGTCCGATTTGTAGTAGATCGTGTCCTTCACGTCCTCCACGCGGGTCATGGTGGGAGGCAGGTTTCCCTGGTCGAAGAAGTCCTTGAGCCCCACTTCGCCCAGGTTGTAGGCCTCCAGGTCCTTGCTGGAGGTCACGGCCTGGTCCATGTTGTGGGCGAAGCCGTCGATGGCCCGGGTGTCGGGCCGCCCGTTGGGAAGGCGCGGCACGTCCTTCGTCCCCATGGCGGACTTCCAGAACTCCTGCTTGTAGATCGGCCCCGAGATCGTGTGGTCCACCTCGCCGAGGAGGATCTTCCGGCCGTCCTTGGTCCTACCGTATACGAAATAGGTCACGTCCCTGTCCCGTCCCACCTTGAGGTTCTTCCTGGGGCGGGTGATGAAGAGGGGCTCCACGGTGACGTCGTCCACCTCCACCCCCATCTTCCTCAGGGCCTCCTTCCTGGCGGCGATCTTGGAATTGAGCCGGTTCCTGGCCTTTTTCAGGGTTCCCGGATTCACGCCGAGTTCGGCGGCGATCTTGTCCAGCTTGGCGTCGTCCCCCTGGGTCAGGACCTGCTTCAGCCTGGCCCCGGTCACGTGGTCCGCCTGGTCGTAGAACTTCTTGACCGCCTTGTTGAACTTGACCTTGGCCGCCGTGGAGCCTTCCTGGTTGATGATTCGCTGGAAGGTCTTGTTTCCCTGCCCCTTCCGGACGAGCTTGCGGATCACCTCCGGATCCTCGGCCTTCTCGAACTTCTGCAGGAGGGCCTTGGCCTTGGCCTCGTCCTTGGCCATGCGCTTGGCCGCTTCCATTCCCTCGGCGCCGGCCTTGAAAGCCTCGCCCGCCTCCTCCACCTGGCGGGTCTTCTTCCAGAAGGCGAGTTTCCGTTCCTTGGTCAGGCACTTTACGCCTGCTTTGATGCCCCTCTCGGCCAGGTCCGTGGTCTTGGGGAAGAGGCGCCGGAAGAAACCGGCCGCCTTCTTTCCACCGGCGGCGGTGAACCTGTAGAGGCCGCTGGCGGCCTTCCGGAAAGCCGGGCTCCTGGCCCAGACGGCCTGGAGGCCCCGGACCCCGATGGTTCCCGCTCCCCGGAGAAACCTCTCCATGAGCCCCACCTGGTCGCCTGTGAGAAACTTCTTCCCCGAAAAAGCGGTGTAGATGTCGATCAACTCTCCCGCCGCCGCGGCGGGAGGAAAGAAGACCCCCGCCACGGCGGCGGGAG
>JALUZX010000651.1 GCA_027011425.1 Planctomycetota bacterium | reverse complement strand
GGGGAAGGGGAAGAGGAAAAACCCGAAGAGGAGAGGAATCAGGGATCTTGGTTTCATGGTTCCTAAGCTCCGAATCCCCGGGGGGGCTTATACCTTGACCGTCGTGTCCCTGGCCGGGACGGAGACATTGCGGGCGCCCAGTTTCTTCAGGGCCTCGGCGAAGGGCTCGGACTGGTCGGGCTCCCCGTGGACCACGAAGGCCTGGTCCACTTCGGGCCCCATCTGCTTGAAGTAGGAAAGCAGCTCGTTCCTGTCGGCGTGGGCGCTCAAGGCATGGATGCTGTGGATTTCCGCCCGGACGTCCATCTCCTCGCCGTAGATCCGAACCGGCGTGATGCCGTCCACGAGCCTCCTGCCCAGGGTATGCTCCGCCTGGTATCCCACGAAGAGGACGATGTTGCGGGAGTCGCCGAGGGTGTGCCGGAGGTGGTGCAGGATCCGGCCGCCCTCGCACATTCCCGAGGCGGAGATGATCACCATGGGGCCCTTCATGCCGTTGAGCCTCTTGGATTCCTCGGGGGACCGGACGAAATGCACCTTGCCGAAAGAGAAGGGCTCATCGCTCTCCCTTGAGAAGATCTTCATCTCCTTGTCGTAGCACTCGGGGTGTTCCTCGTAGATGTAGGTGGCCTTTACCGAGAGGGGGCTGTCCACATACACGGGGATCTCCTCGAGTCTTCCTTCATCCCAGAGTTCGTGGAGCCTGTAGAGGATCCTCTGGGTGCGGCCCACGCTGAAGGCCGGAATCAAGAGCCGGGAACGACGGTCCTTGACTTTATTCACCAGCTCCTCCAGGGCCTTCTTTACGTCCTCGTGGGGCGGGTGGACCCTGTTTCCGTAGGTGCTCTCCGTGAGAAGGATGTCCACGTCGTGGACCACGTAGGGGTCCCGGATGATGGGCATGTCCTTGCGGCCCATGTCCCCGGTGAACAGCATCCTCCTCTTCCGGCCCTTCTCGTCCAGGTCCAGGGTCATCAGGACCGAGCCCAGGATGTGGCCCGAGTCGTGGTAGGTGACGGTCACCCCCGGGACCACCTCGGTGGGCTTCTCCATGGGAAGCTTGTGGAAGTGCTCCAGGGCGTGGAAGACGTCGTCCGCCGTATAGAGGGGCTCGAAGAGGCGCTTGCCCTGGCGGGCCCTGCGCTTGTTCACGTAGTAGACGTCCCGTTCCTGGAGGTGGGCCGAGTCCAGGAGCATGATGGCGCAAAGGTCCCGTGTGGCAGGCGTGGCCAGGATGGGGCCCCGGAAGCCGCGGCGGACCAGGGTGGGCAGGTTGCCCGAGTGGTCGATGTGGGCGTGGGAGAGGAGGACCACGTCGATCGTGGCCGGGTCGAAAGGAATGTTCCGGTTCCTCTCGAATGCGTCCTTCCGCTTGCCCTGGTAGAGGCCGCATTCCAGGAGGATGCGCTTGCCGTTGACAGCAAGAAGATGCATGGAGCCCGTGGTGGTCCGGGCGGCGCCGTGGAAATGGATGCGCATGGGTCTTTGCTCCCGCCCGGTGGGCCCGGGCTTCACCCCGGACCAAGGCCCGGGTCAGGTTCCAGGGAAAAACCCGAAGATAGGCCCCCGGGAGTTGAGAGGCCAGAAAAACACCTCGCCTTGGGTGCGAACCCCCCGGTTTGTCACCCTGCTGTAACGCGGGGCAGGCCCGGAACCCTTCCTGCGGGTGTGGAACGCTTTTTGACCGGCCGGCTCTTTTCGAAGGTTTCGATCCAAGCGGAAAGGCCGAGACCGTGGTGAAAAACCCAGCCGATCCAGGTTTTTTTTGTTCCGGGCTTTTCCTGTCCTTGGGGGCGGCGGCCCTTCTCTGGGGGGGGTGCGCCGCCCC
>JALUZX010000650.1 GCA_027011425.1 Planctomycetota bacterium | reverse complement strand
CACCAAAGGGCCCCACACCCCTTTCGGAAGGGGATGCAAAAGTTCCCAGGGGAAAATCCCCGCCCTGGACGGATGGCTGAGGAGCGACGGCTTCTTCCGGGCCGCCCTCACGGGAGCGCCGGCCTTCAAGCCCGGCCTCGCCCTGCTCGGGAGGAACGACAAGAAGTTCTTCACCTACAACCTTCCCCTGGACCTGGGCCCCATGGGAGCGCCGGGGTGCAAGCTCCTGACGGACATCCTCTCCTTTGCGCCCTTCACTACCGACGCCATGGGGAACGGTCTGGTCCAGGCGGGCAAAGTGCCCATCACGGCGGAGATGGAGGGCCTTGCCATCCTGCTTCAATCCCTCCTCCTGGACAGGGGCGCCAACGCCCTGGGAGTCACTCTTTCCAACGGAGTCAAAATCGTGGCGCCCAAGGCCCAGGGGAACACCGGGGTAAGCCGGCTCTACAGCCTGGGGGACCTCAAGGCATCCCAGGGATTACGAGATTTCGGATACGGCCTCGTGACCCGGTTCCGGGCCCGGTAGAAAGGGGGCCTATCTCCCCGCCCCCTTCCGGGGGCTCCTTTTCACCCCTTCCAAGGAACGCCTCAGGTCCCGGGCCAGAGAGAAATCCCCAGTAAGGGCCAGGGCTTTCCTCCGCAAGGCCTCCACCTCCCCGGATTTCCCCCGGCCCTCCTCCAGGAGAGCGGCCAGGTCCACCAGGGCGGAGACCAAACCCGGATCCAGGGCCAGGGCCTTCCTGTAGTCCTCCTCGGCTCCCTCCCGGTCCCCCTGGACCGCCCTGAGCCAGCCAAGGTCGTGGAGGCAGCCCGGGGAGCGGGGATGGAGGGAGAGGGCTTTCCGCAGGAAGGATTCGGCCCGGGCGGCATCCTCGCGCCTCAAGTCCGGCTCCTTCCACCTTCCCGAGAGCCGGGATTTGCGCACCACCAGCCAGGCCATCCAGCGGGAGGCCTCGGGCTGCCCGGGGTCGAGGGCCAGGGCGTTCCGGAACGCTTTTTGCGCTGGGTCGTAATCCATCACTACCGGCTTGGGGGCGATCTCCACGTCCGCCAGAAGACAGACGCCGAGGCGGGCGGAGAAAAGGGCCTGTTCCTTTCTCTTCACCTTCCCCTGGGGAAGGCGCAGGAGCCGGTCGTAGAGGACCGAGGCGGCCCGCTCGTGGCCCAGGGAAAACTGGAGGTCCGCCAGGGCCTGGAGGGTGGGTTTGTGGAAGGGTTCCGCCTTGAGGGCCTCCTCCCAGGCCTGGATCGCCCCCCCCAGGTCTCCCCGGTCCCGGCGGATTACCCCCAGGGCGAACCAGGAAACCGGATTGGAGGGACGGGCCTTTCCGGCCTGGAGGCACCGCGCTTCGGCCTCGTCCAGGAGATCCTGGTCGGGAGGCGTGCGGGAGAGAGCCAGGGCTTTCGCCGCCAGGGCCCAGACCGAGAGGGCCCTGGAAGACCGGGGAAAGGCCTCCATGGCCCAGCGGGCCTCGGCCTCGGCGGCCTGGAGTTCCCCCTTCTCCAGGTGGGCCGTCACCTGGGCCAGGGCCTTTTCCCGGTCCTGGGGATAAGGGGAAGCGCACCCGCCCGACAGGAGAAGACCCGCCGCCAGGGCGCCGGGAAGAAACAGGTTCCGCAGGAAAGAGAGGAAGTTCATGGCCCCCATACCCTACTTCCTCCGGGACTCCCCGGGAAAGATCCCAAACCGTTGTGCCCACCTCCTCCTTCCGGCACATTGGGGGCATGGACGATCCGACCTCCTTTTCCGGTGAAACCCTAAGCCCGGAGCTGGCCGCCCAGGCCAGGGAGAAGGTCCTCGCCCTGGAAAGAGAGGTGCGGAAAGTCTTCTTCGGCCAGGAAAAGGTCGTGGAGGAGATTTTCTGGACCCTCCTGGCGGGGGGACACTGCCTCCTGGAAGGAGTGCCTGGGCTGGGAAAGACCGTCCTGGTCCGTTCCCTCGCGCGGGCCATGGGCCTTCGTTTCTCCCGGATCCAGTTCACCCCCGACTTGATGCCTGCCGACATCACGGGCACCACCATCCTGGAGGAGGACCCTTCCGGGCGGCGGGCCTTTCGCTTCCAGGAGGGTCCGGTCTTCGCCCAGGTGGTGCTGGCGGACGAGATCAACCGGGCCACGCCCCGGACCCAGGCCGCCCTCCTGGAAGCCATGCAGGAGGGACAAGTGACGGCCGGCGGAAAGACCCGCCCTCTGCCCGATCCTTTCTTCGTCCTGGCCACCCAGAACCCGATCGAACTGGAAGGAACCTGGCCCTTGCCGGAGGCCCAGCTGGACCGATTTCTTCTCAAGGTGGTCATCCCCGTTCCCCCATTGGATGAACTGGAATTCATCCTGGAGAAAACCACCGGAAGCGAACAAGCCCACCCAGACCCGGTTCTCTCCGCCCGGGAGTGGGTGTTGCTCCGCCGACTCACCCGCCTGGTGGTGGTCCCCTCCCACCTGCTCCGGTTCGCCGCGCTCCTGGTGCTCTCCACCCAGCCCCGGAGCGAACGAGCCCCCGAGGAGGCCAAGAGATTCGTCCGTTTCGGCGCGAGTCCCAGGGGGGGCCAGGCTCTCCTCCTGGCGGCCCGGGCCCGGGCCTTTCTCCAAGGCAGGCTTCACGTTTCGACCGAGGACTTGCGGCGCGTGGCCCTCCCGGCATTGCGGCACCGGGTGCTTCTCAGGTTCGCCGCCCAAGGGGAAGGGGTGACAACAGAAGACCTTCTCCAGGTCTGCCTGGAGAAGGCCGCCAAGGAAGCCGGTCTCTAGCCCGGATTTCTTTCCTCCGGGCCAGACCCTATTCATCCAGTCATGAGCTTCCGGATCAATTCCTCCAGGTCCACCTTCAAGATTTCCCTGGGCTGGATGGGAGGCATCTTCTTGAACTTCTTGTATTCCTGGATCGAGGAGAGTTCCACGTAGTCCCGGAAAGTCATCTTCACCCCTTCCGGCGGGGGAGCCTGGCCCTCCCTGACAATCTTCTTTTTTTCCGGGGCGGCCGGTGGGAGTTCCTCTCTCTCGTCCGGTTTCTTCGAGGCCAGGGAGCAGGTCGAGGAAGCCCCCTGGAGCCCGCCTTTCATGATGAGGGTCTCCCGGGCCCTGAGGCAGATCGCCAAAGTGTTCTCCAGGTTCTCCCGGATCTTGGTGAGCCTCTTCACGTTGGCCTCGGGGGAAGCCAGGGACTTCCTGATTTTCTCGATGGCCACTTCCAGCACGGCGATCAGGCAATTCAACTTGTTGAGGAGCCGGGCCTTGTATTCCTCCGGCTGCTTCCCGCCCCTGTTTTCCTCCTGTTCCTTACCCATGGTGGACCTCCCATTCTGGCTTCCTTGGTCTTGTCAGGCGGACCCCTCGAAGCAAAAGGCTTGCCGAACCTGGAAAAACTGGTGTGCCTGCCCCCCTGCGGGGAGGATCGTTCCGGCCCAGCGCCTCAACCTTTTTATTTACAAGAGGTTACATTGGCGCCACCCGGGGATTTCTCAGGGGAGAGGGTTTTTCCCGCTCCCCAGGATCCGCGACTCCCCGCCAGGGGGTTTGCCTGATGCAACAGGTGCTGAAATACTGGAACAGTCCCGGCAGGCATGTGGGAAAATGACCACATCCAGGGTCGCTTGCCGGGAAAGAGGCCTGCAACCCAAAGAGGGGTTCCATGAAAATTGCCCGCTTGTTCGCCCTTTTCCTGTTTCTCTTTCTCGCCACCACGGCCTTCGCCGTGGACATCATCTACCTCAAGGACGGCACCCGAAAGAAAGGAAAGATCGTCGGGGAGACAGCCACGGCTTACATCCTGGACAGCTTCGGGGACAAGGTCACCATCCCCAAGTCCAAGGTCGCCAAGGTGGAGCGGGGCGTGAAGACCCCCAAGGAGATCTTCCGGGAGAAATACAGGAAGATCGACAAGACGGATACCCTGGACCTCCTGGACCTTGCCGATTGGTGCAAGGAGCACCACCTGGACCGGGAAGCCCGGCGCCTCTACAAGAAAGTTCTCAAGATCGAACCGGACAACGAGGAAGCCCACCAGGCCCTGGGTCACGTGCTTTACAAGGGCAAGTGGATGACCCGCCGGGAGTTGAAGGCGCTCAAGGCCCGGGAAAAAGCGGAAAAAGAAAACGCCGGCCCGGGAGGTGAATCCAAGCCCGCCGGAAAGGCGGGGCCCGTGGAGGGCCTGGAGGAGGCCAAGGCGGCAGCCAAGGAGATGATCCAGGCCCACAAGGCCGATGCGGAAGCCCTGGCCAAGGAGATGATCGACGAGATCGGCTTGGACAAGGTGGCCTGCGCGATCTCGGACCACTACATCCTGGCCGGCCAGGTTCCCCAGGACCAGATCGACCAGCTCGCGATCCTGGCCGAGACGGTCTACTGGGACCTGCAGAGGCGGTTCAGCCACGCCAAGGGCTTCGACCTCTATAAGTCGGCTCACCGCAAACACATCATGTTCTTCTTCAAGACCCGGTCGGACTACTCGGACGGGTTCGATTTCGCCGCCAAGAAGTGGGACCCTGGAATGGCCAAAGCCAAGGGTCTGGCCATGCATAGCGGCGGCTTCGGGACCTGTCCCGGGTTTCTCTTTTCCATCACCCGCCAGCTCAACCACCTTCCCTCCACGGTGGCCAACGACGCCGCCCACCACTGGATCTCGATGCACACCCTTCCAAGGACGGCCGACGCCAAGGAAAACCTGCGTTTCGCCTCCTGGATGAAGGAAGGGATCGGGATCTGGGCGGCGATCCATTTCACGGGGGGGAATTACACCGTGCGGGTCACCCAGTCCACCTATGCCAACGCCGCGGAGATCGCCAAGAAGAGGGGCGACGCCGGATACAGACTGCTGGTGAAGGAATGGGCCGAAGGGAAGGCCAAGAGCTACGACCACGATCTCAGGACCATGATGATGCAGAAGCTCAACAGGCTGAACTTCATGGACCTGGCCATCGCCTACGCCGTGTTCGATTACACCATCCGGGAAAAGCAGGACCAGTTGAAGGCTTTCCTCATCGGAATCAGGAAGAACCCCTACCTGGAGGCGTGGAAGAATGCCTTCGGAAAAGACCTGGTTCCCGCCTTCCAGGAGGAACTCAAGGCCTGGGTTCTCAAGAATTACTGATCCTCAATCCGTTAGGTCCGCAGGGGACGCCGCAGGGGACGCCCGAGGGACGGAGCGAAGCGACGGCCCGACGGTCGTCCCGCGCGATATGCCCCTAACCCCAGATGGCTCCGGCCCCAAAACCCATCCCCCCAGGCTGCGGGATGATTTCTATTTCCCGGAACCAGCCCGGCCCGGCGTTCGCATCCTCCGTCGCCTCCGGCCACGCAGGCCCCGGCGGCCCCTGCATCTCCGGTGGAACGCCGGGGCCGTCGCTCCCGACAGGTTCAGAGAAGGGTTTCGAACACCAGGGGCACTTCGTCGGCGCTCATCCGCCCCACCATCATGACCATCCGCCCTTCCACTCTGGTCCAGAGCTGGGTCAGACATCCCAGGGTGTAACGGTGGATCACGAGGGGTTCGATCTTTCCTCCCGATGAAAGGAGGAGTGAAGTCGCCGCCTTGACCGGAACCCCCTGGATGACGGAGAAGGTGTCGATCCCGTCGGTGTAGTTCAGGACCAGGAAAGAGCGCTTCCAGGTATCCCGGACCACCCGGATCTCCATGAGCATGTATCCGGAAGGAATATAGGAGGGAACGCGGGCGGTGGCGCCGAAAGCGGCCTCGGCTTCTCCAAGGTTCTTGTAAGTCCTGGAGTTCCCGGAAGGACGCCACCACTTCCGGATGTCCTGTAAGGGAACGTCCTTCCCGATCCGGAAGAACTGGGTTTCCATCTCCATGCCAGCCACGGTCTTGCCCTGGGGCGAGATCTCCAAGTATTTCAAGACCAGACCCGTCTCGGCGTCGAGCCAGACCTTCCAGGCCCTCCGGTCTTTCGTCTTGGGGGAGACGAAGAGCACTTTGCAAGGGCGGCTCGCGACGAAATCCGTCCCCTGGAGAACGAAGTCGTAGTTCCGGAGGGCCAGGTCCACGTTATGGATCCGGAATCCCCGGTATAGAAAATTCGACCCTTCCCTCAAAGAAAAGAGGGCCTTGGCCAGGGTCAAGTTGGCGGAGCCCCCGCTCTTGGTCTTGGAATCCAGGATGGCCGAGAGTTCCAAGTGGAAATCCACGCCCCCCTTACCGTCGGGCCGGACGGCGATCCTTTCCTCCTGGAGGCGTTTTCCCTGGCCGAAATCGAAGAAGTAGAGGCGGAACCCCCGGTACGCCACCTTGGTCTGGGCATTCCAGGCCCGCACCAGCAAATCCTGCCCGGTAAGCCCCTTGGTGGCGGAGAGACTCTGCTGGCCGGCGCCCTGAGCGGGGAGAATCCCCCCAACCAGGAGGATCAGAGCCGGGAGAAAAAGGCTGGGGCGACCCATGGTTCCTTACCGGCCTTTCGACCGCCCCTCCTTTCCTTTGAGTCCCTGGCCGAACAGACCTTGGTGGATCTGCTCCTGGATGGCTTCGGGAGCGAGCCAAAGGGAGGGAGGCGCCGCCTCGTCCTGGATCACGAAGGCCACCTTTCTGGGGGCCGCCGTGGTTTCCGCCGGCATGCCCCACCAGACCCCCAGGCACAACAGCAAGCTGGCGGCGGCCGCAAGGGAGGTAGTGACCATCCTGAGAATCCTGGCTTCCCGCGAGCGGCCCCAGAGGAAACGCCTCAGGGCCTGGAAGACGGCCTGATCTACAGCGGGGG
>JALUZX010000649.1 GCA_027011425.1 Planctomycetota bacterium | reverse complement strand
ACGCCCGGAGACACTTCGATGAGAGAGGACGCCTCCAGGCTTCTTCCTACTTTTCTTTCGAAAGGGTCCTGGAAAAGCTCCGTGCCCTGGACGGGGATCTCCGGGTCGGGGAAGGGGTGGGGGCCCACGTGGCCCGGGTCCGGGACCAGGCCAGGCTGGCCGAGAGGATCGACCGGGCCTTTCCCAAGGGTCCGACGGCCGCTGCCTTCGATGGGCTTCTCAAGATCCGCCTCTACCCCTACCAGCGGAAGGGGGCCCTTTTCGCCGCACGGGCCGGGCGGGCCCTGATCGCCGACGACATGGGCCTGGGAAAGACCATCCAGGCCCTGGCGGCCGTGGAGATCCTGGCCCGGGTGATGGGGATCGAGCGGGTCCTGGTCGTCTCCCCGACCTCCCTGAAGCACCAGTGGGCCCAGGAGATCGGCCGGGTCACGGGCCGTTCCGCCCAGGTGGTCCAGGGGCTCGTCGCGGCCAGGGAGAAGGCCTACCGGGAGGAATCCTTCTTCAAGATCACCAACTACGACGTGATCCACCGGGACCTGGAGGCCATCCGGACCTGGGGCCCGGACCTGGTGATCCTGGACGAGGCCCAGAGGATCAAGAACTGGAAGACCCGGACGGCCAAGAGCGTGAAAGGACTCCGCTCCCAATACGCCCTGGTGCTCACCGGGACTCCCCTGGAGAACCGCCTGGAAGAACTCCACTCCATCGTGGAGTTCCTGGACCCCTTCCGCCTGGGGCCGCTCTTCCGGTTTCTCCACAACCACCAGGAGCTGGACGAAGGGGGCAAGGTCATCGGCTACAGGAACCTCTCGGCCGTCACCCGCACCCTGGCCCCCATCCTGGTGCGAAGGACCCGGGAGGAGGTTCTGAAAGAACTCCCCGAGCGCCTGGAGAAGCGGGTCTTCCTCCCCATGACGGAAGAGCAGGCGCACCACCACCGGGAGAACCAGGAGACGGTGGCCAGGATCGTCCAGCGCTGGAGAAAACGGGGTTTTCTGACCGAGGAGGAACAGCAGAGACTCATGTGCGCCCTCCAGAACATGCGGATGGCCGCCGACAGCACCTACCTGCTGGACGGTAGGACCAAACGGGGGGTCAAGCCGGGGGAGATCGTTTCCGTCCTGGAGGAGGTCCTGGCCGACCCGGGCGTGAAGGTGGTCGTCTTCAGCCAGTGGATCCGCATGCACGAACTCATCCTGGAAGGAATCCGCAAGAAAGGATGGGGGCACGTCTTCCTCAACGGGCAGGTGCCAGGGCCCAAGAGGAAGGAGATCGTCCGGAGGTTCCGCGAGGATCCGGAGTGCCGGATCTTCCTCTCCACCGACGCGGGGGGCGTCGGCCTGAACCTGCAATCCGCCTCGGTGGTTCTCAACGCGGACCTTCCCTGGAACCCCGCCGTCCTGGAACAGCGGATCGGCAGGGTCCACCGCCTGGGCCAGAAAAGGAGAGTCCGGGTGATCCATTTCATCACGGAGGGTTCCATCGAGCACGGCATGCTCCCCTTATTGGCCTTCAAGAAGGCCCTCTTCGCGGGGGTCCTGGACGGGGAGAGGGACCAGGTCTTCCTGGGAGAGGAGAAGGTCGGGGGCTTTATGAAATCGGTGGAGAAGGTCATGGATTCCATCCCGGAAAAGAAGACTCCGGAGCCTCTTTTCCGGGGAGCGGAGTCTCCTTCCCGGGCTGGGCGGAAGAAGGCCGGCGGGCGCAGCCAAGGGGCCCCGGAGGCACAGGCCGTCCTGGACCTGGTCCGGCAGGGAAAGAAGTTCCTGGACCTCCTGGGCCGGGTCCTGGAAGGGGAAGAGAAGAAGGACCGCCGCCCCGGGACC
>JALUZX010000648.1 GCA_027011425.1 Planctomycetota bacterium | reverse complement strand
GCTGGAAGGCCGGAAACTTGCCCTTTTGCGGGCTGTTCCGTGAATGGTCCACCCTTTTGGCCCTCCAAAGACCCACAGATTTTGCGGAGGAGGCGAAAGCTTTCATCCTCAGCGAAAGAGCTGCCGAAAGGCCGAACGCCGGCGCGGGGAAGACCTGAACCGGGGAGATTGAACGGCCTGCCGGCCGCCGAACCGGATTTCCCCGGGAACCTCCCGGGGAAGGCGGTCGCCTTCGAATCTCCTACTTGGACCGGTCCTTCCGAGGGGTCCCTCCTCCATCTCGGGGCATCCCTTCAGGAGAAGAAGGCCTGGATCCCCCGGGCCGCCCCGGTGAAAGCCGGAGGCGCAGGACCTCTTCTTTTCTCTTGCTGAAGGGATCCCCAAGGCCGAACCCGAGCCCAAAGGGATCGCCCTGCATGATGGATCCTCCCGGCGGAATCTCCTCCAGCACGGTCACTTCCATGTCTTTCCCGCCCATCTTGTGGAATGCCTCGACTTGTTCCGGCTCAGGAACCACCAGCACATCCCCGCCCCGGGCGGAGCACAATCGGACAACCGGAACAAGGGATTTCCTGAGAAGGGAGGCCAGGTCATCGGACCTTCGAGGGATGACCGGCTTTCCTGATCGTACGAGTCCCTCCTTCTCCCCCTTGGACAGAATATTCCAAAAGGAAACAACCGGCCTGTGGGGGAACAACCAGGCGCCGTAGCACCAGTCGGGCCCCATGAAAAGGACCAGGTCCTTCTTCCGGGCGAGCCGTCCCAGCCTCTCCGCCCGCAGGTGGTAGTCATGCGGGTATCTGTGGAGGACCCAAACCCTGGGCAGGCTGAAGGGAAGGGCCGCCAGGGCGAGAACCAGAAAGATCAGGGCGGACCGGCCGGGACGCGTCCGGAGGGGAAGAGCGCGAAGGCCCAGGAAGAGCAAGGGAAGGGTGAAGGGCGCGAAGAGGCGCAATGCGGGCCGGAAGAACATAACCTGGAGAACGGTGAAAAGAAAAACCCAGAGAAGCAGGGGAAGTCCGGGGGGGAGATCCTTTCCCCGGCGGAAAAGGCCGTAAAATGCCTGGACAGGCAGGATGAAGCCGGATGCCAGGAAAAGGATTCCTCCCACGCGGATCCATTGTCCGGGATCCAAGAGGCGCGACGGGGCCAGGTTGAGGGTCAACCCCGTAGCAGGAACGAGTTCCAGGAGGGAATGGCCGGGATGGAAGAGGAGGGCCTCCATGGCAAGCCAGGCCGCCGTCGCCGCCGTTCCTCCTATGAATGCCTTTGACAGCAACCCAATACGATATCCCCTTGCCTGGAGCAGGCGCAGGCCGCAGGGAAAGGCCAAGAGGGCGAAGGTGTCCCTGGAGAGAGCGGCCAGCAAGAGAAAGGGGCCGACCAGGAGAGCCAGGGCGGCCGCACCCCGCTTCCCCGCCCTCAGGACCCCCAGGTCCGCGGCAAGGAAAGCAGATACACCGAAAAAGAGGGCCGGGGCGGTCTGCAATCCGTCGGCGTAGAAGGGAAGCATGGCGGGAAGGCAGAGCCAGAAAAAAAGGACCGCGAAGACCAGGGGGAGCCGGAGGCGGAAACGGAAATGGAGCCAGAGCCCCACAATCCCCGCGGTGAGGCCCGTAAAGACGATCGTCGCCAGGCCCGCGGCCAGGTGGATCTTTTCCGGGGTGAAGGGCGGTCCCATAAGAGCCAGGACCCCGCTCGTTGCGAGCAGAATGACGGGCCGGTAAAGCCAGAACTCCCCGAAGGGAACACCCGCCTCCCCCAGGACAAACGCCCTGGCCCTGGGAAGCATACAGGCCAGGTCCGTGTGGAAAGGCGAGGCGTCCATGAGGGGGAGCCGGAGGACCGCCGCCAGGCCCACACCCCCTAAAAGAAGAAGGATGAGGACTTTCCAAGGAAGCAGTGGTTTTGCGGATTCCCTTTCGTTCATCGCCGTCTCCCTGGAGGGTCCCGGGATGGGAAGGAAGGCTCATGGTAGGACCGCAACCAGCACAGGGAAAGCCCGAGGGAATCCTCCCCGGTAGGGGCCAAGGAACGCCCAAGAATGAACACATCCTTTCCCGGCCGGTTCTTCTCCTTGCCCCGGGGATAGGAGAAGGAAAAGATACGAGCCTGTCCACCCGGCGGAGTCGACGTCTCTTCCTCCTTCCTTTCCAGGAGACCCGATGGCCGAGCGACCTTTCTTCCTGAAGAACCCTTGGGCCTGGGTGCCCACCCTCTACTTCGCCGAAGGCATCCCCTACGTCCTGGTCATGACGGCCTCGGTGATCTTCTACAAGAGGATGGGGGTCTCCAACGCGAAGATCGCACTCTACACGAGCTGGCTCTACCTGCCCTGGGTGATCAAGCCTCTTTGGAGCCCCTTCGTGGATCTCTACAAGACCAAGCGCTCCTGGATTCTCGGGGCCCAGCTCCTGGTGGGGGCCGGACTCGGGGGCGTGGCCTTGACGGCCCCTCTTCCGGGCTTCTTCCAGTGGACCCTGCTGTTCTTCTGGCTTCTCGCCTTCTCCTCGGCCACCCACGACATCGCGGCCGACGGTTTCTACATGCTCGCCCTCTCCCAGCACGACCAGGCATTCTTCGTCGGGATCCGAAGCACCTTCTACCGCTTCGCCATGATCGCAGGCCAGGGCCTCCTGGTCATGCTGGCCGGCTTTCTGGAAACCCACACCGGACTCCCGCCCGTGGATGTCACATTGACCGCCAGGCCCGGGACAGGGGCGCCCGCCGGACTCGATCCAAAAAACCTACATACCATACCTGCGCAAAAGGGGGCCCTCAGGATCCTGGCCTTCCCGAAGAGCCTCTCCTTCCCGGCGGGGGCGGCGGACCCGGCGGAGACCGACGCCCTTCCGGCCCGGGCCCGCTCGTGGAACATGCGGAAAGGATTCGTCCGCGCAGGGGGAGAAGAAAACGGGAAGGCCTCGTCCGCGACTCCGGCAGGCAATTCCTGGTGGGAAAGAAGCGTCTCACTTCCCTTGGGCAAATTCCTGAGAAAGTATTTCGGCCCCGAGAAAAAAGACGCCGCCCTGAAAGCAAAGGGCAACCTTGCCGTGCTGGGATTCTCCTTGAACCGCCCGCCCGAAAAAAGAAAGACCGTCGCCGTCACCGTGACGCGCTCGGGAGGACCCAGGGGGATCGCCCTGGTCGAAGGAGAACGCTTCACATTCTCCCCGGAGAATCGGAGTTTTCCCGCACTCGCCGTTTTCCAGGCAGACCCCAAAATCCGCAAGCCCATCGAAGTCACATTCACCGCCAGGGCCGGGAACATCCCCCTGGCCTGGAGCATCACGTTTTTCCTCGCCGCGGGCCTCTTCCTTCTTTTCTATCTCTACCACCGGTTCGTTCTTCCCCGGCCGCCCGGAGACGGTCCCGCCCCCAGGCGCCCCGGGGCGGGGATCCTGGAGGAGTTCGGTCGCACCTTCGTTCTCTTCTTCAAAAAGAAGGACATCTTCTCCATCCTGGCCTTTCTGCTCCTCTACAGGCTGGGGGAAGCCCAGTTGGCGAAATTGGCTTCGCCCTTCCTCCTGGATCCCCGCGGCGCCGGGGGCCTGGGTCTCTCCACTGCGGCGGTAGGCTTCGCCTACGGCACGGTGGGGGTCCTGGCCTTGATCGCCGGCGGCGTCCTGGGGGGGATCGCGGCCTCCCGCAAGGGCCTCAAGTTCTGGCTCTGGTGGATGGCCGTCGCCATCAACCTCCCCGACGCGGTCTACATCTACCTGAGCTACGCCCAGCCGGACAATGCTGTCGTCATATACACCTGCATCGCCGTGGAACAGTTCGGATACGGCTTCGGGTTCACGGCCTACATGCTCTTCATGATCTACGCCTCCCGGGGGCCCTACAGGACGGCCCATTTCGCCCTGACCACGGGCTTCATGGCTCTCGGCATGATGCTCCCCGGCATGATCAGCGGCTGGATCCAGGAAAATATAGGCTACCAGCATTTCTTCATCTGGGTCATGATCGCCACCGTTCCCGCCTTCCTGGCCTGCGCCTTCGTCGAGATCGACCCGGAATTCGGAAAGAAGGAGGAAACTTGAGAATCCACCCCGCCCTCCTGGCCCTCTCCCTCGCCGCCTCCTGCGCCGCTGCGCCCCCTTCCTTCCCCTATCCGTCCGAATTGAAATGGATCCGAATCGAGGTGGACCGGGCCATAAAGAGGGGCGCCTGCCCGGGAGCGGTGGTCCTGGCGGGCCGGTGGAACCGGGTCCTCTATTTCCAGGCCTTCGGAAACCGGGCCGTCGCGCCCAGGACCGAGGCCATGACCAAGGACACCATCTTCGACCTGGCTTCCGTGACCAAGCCCGTGGCCACGGCCGCCTCGGTGATGATCCTGGTGGAGCGGGGCAAGGTCCGCCTCGGCGACCCGGTCTGCAGATACCTTCCGGAGTTCACGGGAAAAGGCAAGGAGAAGATCACCGTGGAGGACCTTCTCATCCACCACGGGGGACTCACACCGGACAATTCCCTGAGGGACTACAGGGACGGACCCGAAAAGGCCTGGGAGAGGATCTGCGCCCTTCCCCTCCTCTACCCGTCGGGAAAGAAGTTCAAATACAGCGACGTGGGATTCATCGTCCTTGGAAAACTGGTGGAGCGGGTCTCGGGAAAGAGGCTGGACCGCTTCGCCGCGGAAAACATCTTCCGGCCTCTGGGCATGAAGCACACCCGCTTCCTTCCCCCCGCCTCCTGGAGGAAGAAGATCGCCCCCACCCAGCGGGTGGGGGGAAAGATCCTCCGGGGCGTGGTCCACGACCCGCGGGCCCGCCTGCTCGGAGGCGTGGCCGGCCACGCGGGGCTCTTCTCCACGGCCGGGGACCTGGGCCGTTTCTGCCGGATGATGCTCGCCGGCGGGGCCCTGGACGGAGTGCGCATCCTGAAAAAAGAAACAGTCCGCGCCATGACGACTCTCCCTCCCGACGGACACACCCACGGCAGGGGGCTGGGATGGGACCTGACCTCGGCCTACAGCTCCCCCCGGGGACACTGGCTCACCAAGGGGGTCTCCTTCGGGCATTCCGGGTTCACCGGAACCAGCCTCTGGATGGACCCCGCCTCGGGCGGTTGGGTGGTCTTCCTCTCCAACCGGGTCCACCCGGACGGAAAGGGCAACGTGATCGCCCTCCGCCGCAAGGTGGGGGACGCCGTGGGAAGGGCCCTGGGGCTCGACCGCAAGGGAACCATCCCGGGCATCGAAGTTCTCGCCCAGGACGGTTTCCGCCTCCTGCGGGGAGCCCGGGTGGGGCTCATCACCAACCAGACGGGCCGGACCCGTGACGGAAGATCGGATATCGACCTCCTCTACCACGCTCCCGGGGTGAAACTCCTCCGCCTCTTCAGCCCCGAGCACGGCATCCGGGGCATCCTGGACAAGGCCGTCCCAGACGACAAGGACGCCGAGACGGGCCTTCCCGTCAAGAGTCTCTACGGAAAGACCCGGCGGCCCACCAAGGAGATGCTCCGGGGCCTGGACGCCCTGGTCTTCGACATCCAGGACATCGGGTGCAGGTTCTACACGTTTATCTCCACCATGCTCTACACCATGGAAGCCGCCTCCAAATCCGGCCTGCGCTTCTTCGTCCTGGACCGGCCGAACCCCATCGGGGGACACCGCCTCTTCGGCCCCCTCCCGGACCCGGACAAGCTCTCCTTCACCGCCTGCGCCCGGATCCCCCTGGTCCACGGCATGACCACCGGCGAGCTGGCCCGGCTCTTCCGGGCGCGGAAGAAACTGGAAGTGAAACTTACCGTGGTCCCCGTAAAAGGCTGGCGCCGGAACCAGTGGCTGGATGAGACGGACATCCCCTGGGTGAACCCTTCCCCCAACATGCGCTCGCTCAGGGCGGCGGCCCTCTACCCGGGCGTGGGCCTCCTGGAGGCGGCCAACCTCTCCGTGGGAAGGGGCACGCCAGCCCCCTTCGAGGTCCTGGGCGCTCCCTGGATCGACGGAAAGAAACTCGCCGCCGCCTTGAACCGGGCCGGGCCGGCGGGCCTGGTCTTTTCTCCCCACCGGTTCACCCCGAACTACAGCAAGTTCAAGGGGGAACCCTGCGGCGGGATCCGGATCCGGATCACAGACAGGGAGGCCCTCCGGCCCGTGGAACTCGGGATCGTCCTGGCCGAAACCCTGGACCGTCTATTTCCGGACAAGTTCGAAATCGCAGGTGTGAACCGGCTCCTCAAAAACGACAAGGTCCAGGCCATGATCGAAAAGGGCCTTCCCTTCCCCACAATCCGGGCCTCCTGGAAAAAGGATCTCTCGGCCTTCCGGAAAGAGAGAAAGAAGGTCCTTCTCTACCATTGAGACACCCCGGCCGTTCCCCGGCATCGACCCAGGACTCATCCCCTTTTCTGCCCCTCCGCAGGATCTGTGGGTCTATTAAGGGCCAAAAGGGAGGAGAATTCCCCGAAAAGCCCGAAAGGAGACAAGTTTCCGGCCTTCCAGCCTTACCCTTGGATTTGACACCCGGAAAACGGGGGCGGTTGTGCGGCCTTATCCGGGAAGAGAAGGAACCTGAGCATTGATTTCAGTCCATTCTTTCCAGGCTGCTTCCTCCCAAAGAAATCAGTGACGGTCACGACAAAAGTCCTGGACCTTGGAAAATTCCAAGAAATTCGTGACCTTCCCCCAGTTTGAAATTTTGTGAAGCCCCCGCCGGAACGAGGCCGGGTCGGAGATCCGGGCTCGTGACGTCGGGGGGCCAG
>JALUZX010000647.1 GCA_027011425.1 Planctomycetota bacterium | reverse complement strand
GGTGCCGGCGGCTCGGGGGGAACGGTGATCCTCATGTCCGCCCAGAAGATCGAAGTCCAGGCCAAGGACCAGGCTTCCATCAACAGCGGTTTCTTCCCCATCTCAGCCGACGGCGGGGTGGGCACCACGGGGACCTACGGCGGCGGCGGCGGTTATTCCAGCAAATACCCCAGAAGGAACGCCGGCCGGCCCAACCGGGGCGGCTTCGGCGGGATGGGGCTGGTGGAACTCTTCGCGCCCGACCCGGTGAACAACATCGTCATCCCCAAGGGGCAGATCCGGCCCGAGCCCATCCGGCTTCCCTCAACCTTCGGGTTCCTCTCCAGGGCCCGTTCCCGGTGGATTTTCACGGGCGCCACGGTGCGGCAGACCAAGAACTCCGCCTGGCCCAGGTATCTGGACCCCGGCCTCACCGGAGGTAAGCGTGGGCCCGAATACAGGTTCGCGGGCATCCACAAGTCGGGTTCCCAGGCCGGATACGTGGACTACCGTTCTTCCGTCACCGCACCCGGGAAGGCCACGGGATGGTTCTACTTCCCCGTGATCGTCACGGGCGTTGTCTCCAAGGCCCTCCCGGCCGGCAAAGGGTCCGCCTTCCACGTCGTGGAATACGCCAAGGGCGGACTGGGGGAGACCAACTCCCTCAAGGGGGCCCGGCTCCAGGTCCTCCAGGGCGGAGCCAACGTCCTCGGTGAGTGGCTCGTCATGGGGAATACGGACAAGAAGGTCTATCTCTCCGCCCAGGGAGGGGCGGCGTTCACCGCCTCCTTCGCGGGCAACGAGTTCCGTGTCGTGGCCAAGTATTTCGACATCTGGACCGCCGGAACCAACGGCTTCCCTCTGCGCGTAAGCGGGAAGGATTCTTCGCCCAAGGTGAACGTCCGCTTCGGCTTCGCGGCCTGCGCCGGTTTCGACAAGGACGGGAACCCCATCGCCCGGTATCCCGCCAAGGGATTCGCCTACGACCTGGAGAATCCCTCGGCCAGGGAGAAGTTCTGGGACGACGGCAAAGGAGGATACTTGGGGAGGCCCTACGTGATGTTCGACATCCTTTTCAACCTCTCCTTCAACCCGACGAACCCTTCGGTCCCCATGTCTTTCGGGGAGTTGACCCCGTCCACCCCAAGGCCGGAGGTTCGGTCCATGGTTTTGCCTTTCCGTTTCTGAATGAGGAGTCTTGTTTCTTGAGGCACAAGAAGAGATTCGAGACGGTTTTCTCGTACTTCCCCCCCGGCGGGGGGGAAGGGACGGGGCCCCACGATTTTTCCGACCTTTCCGCCAAGGGAGGGTCCTCTGATTTCTCCGGTTTCGGAGGAGGTGGAAGAAGATGATGAATTTCTCCAAGAGGTTTCCTTTCACCCGGATCGCCCTCGCGGCCCTGTTGGGGGCCTTTGCCTGGAGTTGTTCCGGCGGCGGGAGCGGCGGCGGTTCCAAAGGCACGGCCGTCGCCTTCGGGAACGCTGAACTCCTGTCGGTGGAATCGGGGCGCCTGGTGGACGTCTACGGGGTGGCCAAGAGGAAGATCGGGTCCCGGGTGGTTGAGGAAACGGTCCTGGTCGAGAAGGACGTGGTGATCGGCACGGACATCAAGGACGATGTCCGTGCAGGGAAACTCCCCTCCGAGGTGGTCTACCGGTTCGCCTCGGCCGATCCCGCCACGGGCCAGGAGAAACTGGTGATCCAGATCGATCCCCGGCTCGTGAACGGCGTTCCCACCAACCCCAAGTTCCTGAAGGCCTTCGACAGGCTCGACGATCACTTGAAGGACCTGGGCGCCAGCTACTACAGCCAGGATGTCTCCAAGAAGCCATTCGACGTGGCTCCAAGGAACGCGGCTATACGGCTTACCTTCAGCAAGTCCCTCGGACTAAGCCAGGATTTCTTCACCGTCCAGGGCAAGAACGGCCGTCCCATCGGGCTCAGGAACACCCGGGCCGTTCAGCTCCTGGAGATCCAGGGCGATCCCACCAGGGGTAAGGGGAGCTTCAAGATCATCCCCATCCGGGTGGTCTACAAGGGCAACGTCCTGGTCCTGGATCCGGTGATTCTCGGTGAGGAAGGCCCGGATCTCGGGATTCCCAACAACGCTACGGGGCTCCCCCCCAGCAGCCCGGGGTCCACGGGTGCCAACATCAGGCTCGCCCTTCCCCTGGAGGGAGCCATCCGGATCAAGGGATTGCGGGAGAAGAGCCCGCTTCTAGTGGGACTGGACGCTTACGGCGCCAAGGCGGTCATCAGGGATTTCCGTTCCGGGAACAAGGCGGACAAAGACCCTTCCCTCTCAAACGGGTTCCTCAACGACCCCGTTCCTCCGCGCATCGTCGGGGAGAGCCTTGTCAAGCTCCTTGCCGTGGAGAAGACCCCCGAGGGGAACTTCCTCACGATCTACCAGGATGCGATGAAGCACACCCAGAAGTATCTCGCCGCCGGCGACAAGGATTACTATTCGCCCGTCGAAATCGATCCTTTCGACGTCTTCAAGCAGGTCATCCGCGGTAGGATCGTGGCCCGGGCCAATGTGGTTGCCCCCCCGGCGAAGATCGTCTTCCGTGATTCCAGCGGGAAGATCATCCTCGACAAATACGGCCAGCCCAAGGTCTACTACCGGGTCAAGGTGGACAACGCCGAAGGGTTCCGGCTCGACCGGGGCAAGAACGGGAACCCCCTTCCCACCGACGTGATCCAGGTCTCCATCTTCGAGGCCCAGAAAGTCGTCAAGACCAAGACGGGGGAAGAGAAGGTCTTTCCCAAGGACGACCCCCGCTACTTCCTGACCTTCTCCCCGCCGGCTCCAGATCCCAGGTATCCGACGGACAATATTTCTCCTTTCGCCAGCGTGATCGTCCGCTTCACCAAGCCCGTGGACATGTCCACCCTGAGGGCCTTCGACACCCTGATCCTTTCGGTGGACGACAAGATGGAAAAGGTCCTGGACCCCCAGAAGGGGACGGCGGGGCTCATCGTCTCCAGGATCTACGACGAGGACGGGGCCCAGCGGGTGATCCGGTCCCAGCCTCCCCTCGGGTTCTACCACGACATCAAGAGCCTCAAGGGAACCAAGAAGGGGCCCTGGGACCCCAGCTCCTACCGGAGCAAGGGACAGAATCCTCCCGATCCGCCCGACTTGTTCTACCTCTACATGCTTACCGACAAGAACGGCGTGAAAGACCTGGGCGGGAACCCGGTGGACCTCCAGGGTTCGACCCAGACCTACTTCCGCGTGGATTTCACCATCCAGGCAGACGCCCCGACCAACAGGGTGGCCAACGTGGCCCGGCGCTTTCTCACCGACGACGAGGACCCGAATCCGGGTGTGAAGGACTGGTTCGGCGCGGGCGTCCTCCTACCGGGAGGGCGGATCATGGGCCGGCCCACCACCCGGTTCTCCTCCTACGTGGACAACCTGAACCAGGTGCCCGAGCCTTCCGCGCCGGACCTCAAGTTCTGTCCCCCCGGGACCAAGTATACGCCCACGGCCAGCGTGGCCTACGGGAGCCCCATCCAGAACCCCTTGAACCCCATGGGGTGCAGGCTCCAGACCTGCTGGAGGGAGGTGGACCTTTCGCTTTCCAGGCTCAACCCCTTCGACTACGACCTCGACGTGGAAGGGATGTGGTGGGCCCCCTTCCGTTTCGGGCAGATCTTCTACGACGTTTTCGACAAGATCTCCCTCTACGTGCACCATGCCGAATACAGGCCTTCGCCTTGCGTGGGCATGGGGAGTTCCCTGCCCCAGTACCCCAATTCAGGGTTGCACACGGTCTTCAAGGACAACTACCTGGACGGATCCAAGCCCGTTCCGGCCTTCGAGGGTCAGAAGGTGGAGATCCGGAAGTCCCTGGCAATCTTCGAACCCCACAACAAGTGGCGCTACCTGCCCTTCCCGGAGTTCAAGAAACCTTACCTTACCTACCGGGACGAACGGGACATGAGGCTCGGCGGCGGCAGCACGGAGCCTGTGCTCTCGCCTTTCATCACCCGGGGTTACCCCCCCGTCAAGAGGCCGAACTTCCGCGGGAGCACACCCAATTCCCTTCCCGTCATCGCCCTTCCTCTGTTGGCCGACTTCTTCGTCTGGCCCGACGATCCCCTGGTGAACGGAAAGTCCAACGGCGCCAACGGGTGGCAGATCGCCCTGGCCATCCAGTCCAACCTCAGGCCCAATTTCCGGGTCTATTCCGGCGGCGGGTACCGGCCTCCCGGGTATCCCAATCCTCCATTGAAACCGGGCGGCCAGCCTGTCTACATCGACCCCGACAGCCAGACCACGGCCCAGGGCGGGTTCGTTCCCTCCACGGGGGCCAGCACGCCCCCGGGAGACAACACCGTCTATTGGGTTCGCGTGGACTTCCTGAAGAGGATTTCCGTTCTCACTTACGGGTTCGTGAAGATCCACGATCCCAACGCCGCTCCCAAGGCAGGGATCTACAAGGATCCCAGGTTGGGCCACTTCCCGGCACAAGCCCGGCCCCAGGTCTTCGACGTGGTCTTCGAACCCCCCTTGCCTCAGTTGCCCCAAGGCACCCGGATCGTCCCGCAGTACCGTTCGGCCGAAGCCGAGGGCGACGGGAACCTTTCAGGGAACATGTTGAACCCCTTGGCCGCCTGGGAGGCCCACATCTTTACGTCCTCGGAGGTCTACTTCAAGAACACCTCGGACTACCTGGAGACCCCCAACGATCTCCTGGACCCGAAAAAATTGAAGGACACTCAGGGGAACCCAATGGACCCCTCCAAGGTAAACTACTTCAACTGGAGGCTCGTCTTCGAGAACAACGTCCAAGTGCAGCCTCCGGTGGTGCCGGTGCTCGATTCCATGGGAATCGTGTATCGTTTCGATCGTTGATATGGAAAACCTTGGTGACAAGCGATGCCCCCGCCTCGGAACGAGCCGGGGGCGGACAGAGAGGAAGCCAGGTATGAGCAGTTTCTTGAGAGTGTTGAGACTGGGGGCCTTCGCCGCGGCGGGGGCGGCCTTGTTCTTCGGGTGCAGTGGGGGGTCCTCGAGTTCCGGCGTGGGGCTCAAGGGCTCCGGCGGGGCTTTCTACGTGGTGGACACGGTCCCCAAGAACCAGGGGACGGTCTTCCTGAACCAGCCCATCGCCATCGAGTTCACCCAGGCGGTGGACTTGACCACGGTGAACCTCAATTCCTTCTCTTTCACCGCCCGCGACCCCAGCAAAGGCACTCCCCTGGGAGAGACCGTGGTGGGCGAGTTCCGGTACAAAGTCGAGAACGGCGCCGTGAACCGGCGGATCGTGGAGTTCCTCCCCAAGTTCCCCACGAACAATTTCTACGACAACGGCGGGTTCAAGCCGGGCCGGCGCTACGACGTGGAGATCACGGGAGGGGCCGTGCGGGGGGCGCCCATCATCCGCTCCCTCACCGGGCAGGATCTCCAGGCCGGGGCCTCCTTCACCTTTTTCACGCCCAAGGGGACGACCCCCCAGGAACTCTTCATGGACGTCAAGCCGGGAGGGCCCAACAAGGTGGCCCTCTCCCCGGACGGCAACGCCGTGAAGGTGGGTCTCAACTTCTTCCTCCACCCCAACGATCCCATCCGGCTCGTCTTCAACCAGCCCATCAACCCGGCTTCCAACAACTTCAACACCGACCGGATCTACCTGGAATACTATGACCCGGATCCCAACTACGCCCATCCCCCGAGGATGACGAGGATCCCGGTAAAATTGAAGCTGGTGGCCAACCTTCCCACGAGGGCCGAGGTGGCCATGACTCCCATCGGGGTGCTTCCAAGCAACGCCGAGATCCACGTCATCGTGGAGGCGTCTTTCGAGGACATCTCCGGGGAATCCAACGTGGCGGACCCGGCCTACAAGCGTGTGTTCGGATTTTTCCCGACCAAGAGCGCCTCCACCTTCCAGTACGACGCCCTGGTGGAGGATTTCCGGGACCGGTCCAGGATGGACCTGGAAGCGGCCTTCTCCGAACCTCTCGCGGAATGGAAGGACGGGCGGCTCCGGGCATCCTTCGATTTCGGGGGAACCTTGACGCTCTTCGACTACGAGCCCCAGAAGGACGTGGTCCTCAACACGGACTTCACCCAGGTGGTTCCCAAGCAGGGAATCCCTTTCACCGTTTCCGGGGGCGTGTTCCAGTTCCATGACATTGTCATTCCTGCGGGCGTCACGGTCCGCGGCGAAGGACACAACCCCTTGGTCTTCCTGGCCTCGGGAAGCGTCCTTGTGGAAGGCACCATCTCCGCCAACGGCGGAAACGGGACCATCGTGGACACGGTCAAGGGCGCCGATACCCCTGTTCCCGGCGGGAAGGGCGTTTGCGGCGGCGGGGCCGGTGGAAGCGGTTCCCCCGTGCGGACCGACTCCTCCCCCAAGGGCGAGGACGGGTTCGGCCCGGGCGGCGCGGCCGGCCTCGGTGGCAAGGGCGGTCATACCGGTTTTGGTTCCACGGAACCTGTCACCGGCGCCGGAGGCGGCGGAGGAAGCCTGGCCACCCTGGGGGATCCCACCGTTGCCGGCCCCGGAGCCATCGAAAGGGGCCGGGGCGGGCCCGGCAAGGGCACCGACGCCCTCCTCGGGAAGAACGCTCCCCTCGGTGGGAACCCGGGGGCCGTGGTCTTCAAGGACAAGGATCCGGACAACAATTTCTATGGAAGGGACGTCCGGCTTGTGAACGGGAAGATGACCGTCGTGACGGGAGAACTTCCGTCTCCCGTTGCCGGCCAGGGCGGCGGCGGCGGCGGCGACAAGGTC
>JALUZX010000646.1 GCA_027011425.1 Planctomycetota bacterium | reverse complement strand
GCGGAGAGCCGGGCTTCCCTGGAGGCGCGGGCCAAGGCCCTGGTGGAATTGAGGCGGCGAATCGAGGAGGCGAGGATCCGGATCGACCTGGGACTTCCGTTGGACCCCGCCTTCCTCCGGACCCTGGCGCCCGGCGGGAACGGGGATCCCCGGGAGCTTCGGGCCAGGTTCGCCAAAGAGCTGGACAAGCTGGCCGCCCTCCAGGCCCGTCTCAAGGACCTGAAGGTCCGGGCCTCCCGGGCCCCGGCCCGGGTCTTCCGGAGAAAGGCCGTGGCTCTTCCGGCGGAATTGAAACCCAGGCCGGCGCCCCCCGGCGCCTCGGGGAAAGGAAGACCTACTGTCGTAAAGACCCCGAAGAAGAAGGTTCGGACTCCCGCCGAGAGAAAGCCCGCCCCCCTCTACCGGGTGAACGTGGACCCCCGGCTCCTGGCCGATGCCCTCTACCGGAAAGGGGAATTCGAGAAGGCCCTGGCCCTCTACAGGAAGATGGGGGCGGAGAAGCCCGGGGACACGGCGGTCCTCTTCCGGCAGGCTCTCTGCCTGGAGCGGACGGGCAAAAGGGACGAGGCCCTGAAGATCCTGGCCGGCATCAAGACCCGGAAGGCCGGCACCCCCTGGGAGAAGGCGGCGGTCTTTGCGGAGGAGTGCATCCTCTGGAGGAAGAATTTCGACGCCCTGGGGCCCTTGCCCCCGGTTCCGAAAGGGACGGGAGAGGTCCCGGCGCCCAAGGGAGCGGGCGCGGGGAGATGAAGGCCTTGGAGGACAGAGGCGTGGATCCGCGGGACGCGGGGGCCCTTCCCGGGGGAAAGGAGGCCCTGGAGGAGGCCTTCCAGGCCTTCTCCTTCACCGCGAGGAACCTGGAGAAGGCCTACCGGGAATTGAGCCTGGAGGTGGAGCGCCTGGACCTGGAGGTCCACGAGGCGAACACCAGGCTCCAGGCCGTCCTGGGGGCCCTTCCCGAGGGAGTGGTGGCGGCCGACCGGGAGGGCCGGGTCTCCACCATCAACCCGGCGGCCCGGAAGATCCTGGGGCTGGGGGGGGAGGAGGCCTCCCCCAGGTCGACAGCCGAGTTCCGGGACGCCTCGGGAGCCCCCCTCCTCCTTCCGTCACCAAATCCGGAAGACCGGGTTTTAGGGGGCGGCACGAGGGTCCGGGTGCGCTACGTTCCCCTGGCGGAGGAAGGGGACGCCTTGTGGATCCTGGAGGACCGGACGGAGCTGGAGAGGCTCGAGGGGAAGGTGGCCCACCTGGACCGGCTCGCCGGGCTCGGCCGGATGGCCCTGTCCATCGCCCACGAGATCCGCAATCCCTTGAACGGGGTGGCGGGTTTCGCCGGGCTTCTGGTCATTCAGTCCGGGGAGGAGAAGACCCGGCGTTACGCGGCATCCATCGTCAAGGGCGTGGAGAGGATCGACGCCATCATCCGGAACCTCCTGGCCTTCGCCCGGCCCGGAAGCCTTTCCACCAGGAGGGTGGACCTGGCCCGGGTGGTTCGGGAGGCCCTGGAGGGGTGGAAGGACGAGAGGATGGATGTCCGGCTTCCCGGGGAGCCTGCTTTCGCCAGGGCGGATCCCACGGCGGTGGAGCAGGTTCTGGCGAACCTCCTTGGAAACGCGAGGGAGGCCGGCGGAGAGGATGTCCCCCTTCTTGTGAGCCTGGAACGCCGGGGCGGGGCCTGGATGCTGGCCGTGGAGGACGGGGGGCCCGGCATCCCGCCGGAAAAACGGGAGACAGTATTCGAGCCCTTCCACTCGGAGAGGGAGGGCGGCACGGGGCTTGGGCTGGCCATCGTGAAGAGAATCGTGGAACTCCACGGCGGAAGGGTGGCCGCCGTGGATC
>JALUZX010000645.1 GCA_027011425.1 Planctomycetota bacterium | reverse complement strand
AAAACCCCATGATCCTCCAGTCCTGCGTGCTGGCCCTGGGGGAGATGGGGAACCCGGCGGACAAGTCCCTCATCAAGCTCCTGGAGAAGACCTCGGAAGGGAAGCTGGCCCGCAACATCCAGGCGAGATTCTTCGCGAATATCGCCCTTGGGTATCTCGGGAGTTCCGGCTCCCAGGAAGCCATCGACTACCTGGCGCTCCGTCTCCAGAAGAGGGGCAAGAAGATGGACAAGCCCTGGGTGGCCCTGGGGCTGGGTGTGAGCCAGGCGGAAATCCTCATGCACAAGAAGCCGGCCACGGCGGGCGTGGGCGACGTGCTCGTGAAATCCTTCCAGGAGACCCGCAATCCCAAGTGGCGGGGCGCCATGGCCATCGCTCTGGGCCTTGCCCAGTATTCCCGCGCCGGGGCCCTGGTGCAGAGGGAGATGGACAAGAGCAACGTCACCGATTTCGAGGGCTACTGCGCCGTGTCCCTGGGCCTCATGAAGTACAAGGAAGCCACAGATGACCTGAGAAACATGCTGGTGAGAGCCACCCACCTTCCCGTCCTCCTCAGGCAGGTCGCCATCGGGCTGGGACTCATGGGCGAGAAGTCCGTGGTGGACACCCTGCTTCGGGCCTTGCGGGAAGGCCCCCAGAACCTGGCGGCCCAGTCGGCCGTCGCCACGGGACTGGGTTTCGTGGGCGACCGCCGGGCCGTCGGTCCCCTGGTGGACATGCTCTTCAACAGGAACCTGGCCCGGACGACCCGGGCCTTCGCGGCCGTGGCCCTGGGGCTGGTGGGCGACAAGGAGGACCTCCCCTGGAACTCCAAGATCGCCTTCGGCCTCAACTACAGGGCCAACGTGGAGACCCTGACGGGAGGCGCCGGCGGCATCCTGGATATCCTCTAATTCGTTTTTCGCGCGAGCGAAAAGGAGAGAACCATGGGAGGAAAGAGAGACCTGTTCCTCCTCGCCCTGGCGTTGGCCGCCGGGGCGGGGGCGGCCCGGGCCCAGGGAGACCGGATTCCCTCTCACCCCGTGTCCCCTCCCCCACGGAAGAAGGCCCCGGCCGTTCCAAGGGGCTCATCCAATCCGAAAGTTCCCGCCAAAGGAGGCGGCAAACGGGATCCCTTTGGGCCCGCCATCAGGTGTAAACTGCCTACGGACCGCACCTTTACGGATTGGTCTCTCTGGTGGGAATTCAACAAGCATCCCTACCTGGACCTGAAGGCCGAGATCGCCAAGCCAGGCCGGCCCAGGCCGGGGCTGCTTGTGGGGCTTCGTTGCAAGAGGCAACCGAACCTTCTGCCTTCCCGGGCGACCCTGGAATACGTGGTCATCCCGGCCTTGGAGAAGGCCCTCCGTGAAACCCGGCAGAGAGACATGACCTGCTCCTGCCTCGTGGCCCTGGCCAAGATCGGAGGTGTCCAGGGCCTGGACAAGATCTTCCGTTCCCGGCTCACCGACGGGGACCAGAGGATTTCCGAGACCGCCCTCCTTTGTCTTGGAATCGCGGGCTTGAAGGAATCGGTCCCCGACCTGGTGGAAATCCTGAAGGACACGCCCAGGGGCCGGAAAATCCTGGGCCGGAGTGGGAAGGTCCCCTTCCGCAAGCGGGCCTTCGCAGCCTACGCCTTGGGGCTCATCGCCGGCGCCCACAAGGACAACGACCTCAAGCGGAGGGTCTTCGCCGCGGCCGGGGAAATCCTGGACCAGCGCAACCCCGGGTCCGCGAACCCGGATCTCCCCGTTTCCGCCGTCCTGGCCATCCGCCTTCTCGCCCCGGATCTTACCGCTCCCAAGGGCCTCCATCTCGCCCTGGAGGCTTCCCGGCGCCTCCTGGACTTCATGAGGGA
>JALUZX010000644.1 GCA_027011425.1 Planctomycetota bacterium | reverse complement strand
GCCGCGTCCCGCCGCCTCGGGCCGTTCCAAGCCTCAGGAGCCCCTCCCCTCTCCCGGCCGTAAAGGTTTCCTCCCCGAGGCATTCCCCTTGGGGTCCCAGGAGAAGGACCTGCACCGGGCCGGGAGGAAGGCGGAGGACCAAGGGAGAGCCCTTTTCCCAAGTCTTCTCCGCCAGGATGGGATCCCTGGAAAAACGGGGGGCAGCAAGGATCCTGGACCCGGGAGGGGGCGGATGGGGAAGGATGGAGACCCGAAGGGGAATCCGCCCCGAGGCCAGGCGGATCTCCTTTGCCGCCAGTTCCCCCAGGAACCAGGCGCCGAGAAAGTCTCCCGAGGAAGACCTTGCCCGGACCAGGACCGCCGCCAGTGGGATTTCTCCGGGAAGACGCGCTCTCCACATCCCCCCGGGACCGGTCTTGGCCTCCGCCAGGATCCGGCCCCCGGGAATCTCCAGAAAGGCGATTCCCGCGCCCTGGATTTCAGAAGGAGGGATCCCGCCCCCCGGGAGGATTCTCCCCGAAAGATCGTGGAGAGGCGGGTCCACGACGATCCGGGCCGGCATGTTTTTCCGGTTCACGAGAAAAGATTCCTTCGGGCCTCCGGGGAGGAAAACGTCCAGGCCGATCCAGGTCAGGGAGGAGGAGTCCTCCCGGGAGGGCCATCGGAACCGCCCGGCCCTGTCGGTCTTCGCGGGAAAAGCCTCCCCTCCCATCCATGCGACCAGGGGAAGCCCCGGCCTTGCCCTTCCCTTCCCGTCGAGAATCCGGCAAACCGGGTTCCATGGCTCTGGAGAGGGGACCTTCTTCTCCGGGGACGGGGCCTTCTTCCCAGGGTCCGTGAAGAGCCCCGCCTCCATCCCGCCTTTCTCCCCGGAGGGCCGGGCCGCCCCCCCGGGAAGCACGCAAAGGGCCAGGAGCAAAAGAAGCAGAAGGAACGGGCCTCCCAGCCACAGGAGTCTCCGAGGGATCCGGGCGGCCCCCTTCTTCCTTCGCTTTCCCCTTCCATTACGCGCCACGGCAACCATCCCCGGCCGGGGGAGACCTTTCTTCACCTGGGAATGCGCTTCATCAGGTCCGTGCCCCCCCTGCCGAAATGGTCATGGAGTTCCATGTAGAGGGAGAAGACTTTTTCGTAGGCATCCCGGGCCGAGGGATCGGGGTGGAAGGTGGCCCTGGGCTCCCCCGCCAGGGCCCGGGCGGCGGCGACCACGCCGGAAAACCCGCCTCTCTCCGGGCCGGCCGCGGCGGCCCCGCAAACGGCGGCCCCCAGGGCGCAGGCCTGGTCGGTGCGGGCCACGTGGAAGCTCCTTCCCGTGGCGTCCGCCAGGATCTGGAGGAAGAGGGAGTTCTTGCCCGCGATGCCGCCCGTGGTGACCACATCCTTCACGGGAAGACCCTGGGCCTGGAAATGGTCCAGGATCACCCGGGTTCCGAAGGCCGCTGCCTCCAGGAGGGCCCGGAAGAGGTTCTCCGGCCTGGTCCCCATGTGGAACCCCACCACCAGGCCCCGGAGTTCCGGGTCGATCAGGATGGATCGGTTTCCGTTCCACCAGTCCAGGGCCACCAGCCCGGACTTGCCGGGGGGAATGGCCCGGGCCTTTTCCTCCATCAAGGCCAGGGGGTCCAGGGAGCGTTTCTCCGCTTCGCCGGCGTAGGCCGCGGGAAGGGCGTTTTTCGCGAACCAGGCGAAGAGGTCCCCCAGGGCGGCCTGGCCCGCCTCGTAGCCGTAGAACCCGGGAAGAATCCCTTCCCAGACCACCCCCTGGATCCCGGGAACCAGGATTTCTTCCGTTCCCAGCATCATGTGGCAACCCGAAGTGCCCAGGATGATCACCATCCTCCCCGGTTCCGCCACGCCGCATCCCGGGACCGCCGCGTGGGCGTCGATGATCGGGGCGCTTACGGGTGTGCCTTCCTCCAGGCCGAGCCGGGCCGCCCACTCACCGGTGAGCCCCCCGGCGGGCCTTCCGGCGGGCAGGAATTCCTTGCCCAGGAGGCGGTCCACCAGGCCCGGGAGGGAAGGATCCGCCCGGGCGAGTTCCTCTTCAGGCGGGTATCCGTCCCCGAGCCAGCACCCCTTGTACCCGGCGGCGCAGCTCCCCCGGACCTCCTTGCCCGTAAGCTGCCAGACCACCCAGTCCGAGGCCTCCAGGAAACGGTGGGCCCGCTCCAGAACGGAGGGAGCCTTCCGCCGGGTCTCCAGCATCTTGGGAAGGATCCATTCCAGGTTGACCGCCCCCCCATACCTGGCCGGCCAGGGGGCCCGGGCCTCCTGGAAGGCCCGATTCAGGTCCTCCGCCTCCCGAACCGCGCCGTGGTGCTTCCAGAGCTTCACCCAGGCATGGGGCTCTTTCGCGAATTCCGGGAGAAAGCACAAGGGCGTCCCGTCGGCCAGGACGGGCAAAGGGGTGCAGGCGGTGAAATCGATGCCGAGCCCCAGGACGTCCTTCCCCGGAACCCCGCTTTCCTCCAGGACCCGGGTTACGGTCTTCTCCAAAGCTTCCAGGTAATCCCCCGGGTGCTGGAGGGCGAAACCCTCGGGGAGAGGGCTCCCGTCGGGCATGGCGGAATCGAGCACTCCGTGAGAATAAGGATAGACAGCCGAGCCCACCTCCCGACCGTCCGGAATCCGAACGAGGAGGGCGCGGGCCGATTGGGTCCCGAAATCGAGACCCAGGACGAATCGGGGGGATTCCATGGTTACCTCCTTGGAAAAGGAAGGGGAGGGGCTCCCAGCTAACATCCCATCGTCCCCATCCTATCCTGGAGGTCAAAAAGAGGATCAAGAACTCTCTTTTTTCTTGTTGTCTCCTTTTTCCCTCCCCCCTAACTTCTTGATCGTTGGTTGGTTGAGCCCGCAGTGGCGGGCCGCTTCTTGCCCGAGTGTGGCAATAGGCCTTTCTCCCTTGTTCCTGTCTCAGACGTTTGGAGGGACCTATGAAAAGATTCTTGCTCGGATCGTTGGTGTTTTGCCTCGGAGCGGTTACGCCCGCATTTGCCACCGGGGGAGGGGAGGAATGGACTCTTCCCGAATCCCTTCACCCCGAACCCGGAGACTTGACCACCCCCGCGGAAATCCAGCCCCCGCGCCAGGAAGTCCTGGAAACGGGGTCCTCGACGGAATGTCTCCCGGGCAAAGGCGTCTCCTTCACCACCAGGGACCGGAAATACAGCCTCCGGTTCTGCGGCTGGATCCGGACGGCCTACTTCTACACCAACTTCGACGACGACCGGAGGGAAAACTCCAACGCCGGAAACTCCGACGAAGACATCTCCACCTTCGACATCGTCATGACCCATCTCATCGCCCAGGGCTTCATCAACGGCGACCAGTTCCACTACAAGTTCGAGATCGACCCGTCCGATTGGAACACCGCCACCAGAAGGGTCCTCAAGGACATGTGGCTCCAATACCGCTTCTGGGGAGAGAAAGGGGGCGACGCCCTCTACTTCCGGATGGGGCAATACAAGGTAGGCTTCGGCCGGGGCATCTTCGACGCCGGCTGGGCCCGGATCTTCATCTACCCCAGCGTGGTGGAAAGGAACTTCGGCTACGCCCGGACTCCCGGCGGCGTCATCCAGGGCACCTTCATGAACCGCCAGTTCAACTTCATGATCGGCGCCTACAACGGCAGGGGCGAGGACCGCACCCGCGACACCAACGGAACCATGGGCGTGGCCCGCGTCTGGTATGACTTCATGGGGCCCTTCTCCTACGCCGAAGGAAACGTGAGCCCCGACCAGCCCTTCAACGCCTCCATCGGCGCCGCCGGCCTCTACGACCCCCAAACTTCCTCCGCCAGCTCCGACCGCATCGCCAGCGGTGAAGTGGACTTCGCCGTGAAGGGCATGGGCTTCTACGGACAGACCTCCTACTTCCTCCGGAACGAAATGGGCTCCGGCGGCAATCCGGACGCCCAGTCCTGGGGCTGGTATGTTTTGGGAGCCTACAACTTCGACGGCCAGAACGAAGTGGCGGCCCGGTACGGCTTCATGAAGCTGGACGACAAGAACGCCCACCTGACAGGGGCCTATGGGATCAAAAATTACTTCAAGGATTCCGCCAACACCTGGACCAGGGGCGACGTGACGGAAGTCTCCCTGGCTTTCACCCACTACTTCGCGGGCCAGAACGTGAAGGCTTCGGTGGAAGGAAACTACAGGATCCTGGACCCGAACATCCACTCCGGCACGGACCTGCCCAAGGTCCAGGACACGGGCGTGTCCTTCCAGTTCCAGATTCGCTTCTGATCCTTCCCCCTCGCAAATAAGAAAAGCGGGCTCCCCTTTCCGGGGGGGGCCCGCTTTCTTTTCTCACCGACCCGACGACATCCTCCCGCCTACCTTCCCAAGGGCGATCCCAGGGTCCAGGACTGCCAGGCGAAGTAGAGCCCCACGGCAGTGACGAACAGGGCCGACCCGGGCGGGAGCCAGGCCAAAAGAGGCGCCAGCCTCTCCCCGGCGCCCGTAATCCGGTCCAGGAGTTTCCTGGAGGTGACCATGAGAACCCCAAGGCCCACGAGGACCCCGGCCAGGCCGACGCTGAAGGCCAGGACCACCAGGAACCCCCAGCCCCAGCGCCCGGTCTGGAGGGCCAAAAGAAAGACCAGGAGGGCCGCCGGGCAGGGAACGATCCCGCCCGAGACCCCGAAACCCAAAAGCTGGGCCACCGTCACTCTCTCCGGATCGGCGGGCAGGTGGGAATGCTCCGCGCCCCGAAAGTGGGCGAGCCAGTGCCGGAGGGTCCCCATCCTGTGGCTGTGCCCGGTCCCTTCTCGGGGATGGTGATGATGGTGGTGGGTGTGGGGGCTCCCGTGTGAATGGGAATGGGAAGGGTCGTGCTCATGGTGGGACTCCCAGGCCCCCTGGAAGGCAAGCTCCCCCGGGTGTTTCCCGGCCTGGGGCGCCGGGCTCCTCCCCTTGCGGGGAAACCGGCTCCAGAAGAGGTAGATCCCAAGGAGGGCCATGGAGATCCCCGAACCCACGCCGAGCCAGGTCTCGGCGGCCTTGGTGTTCATCCGGTCCTGGAAGAGAAGCCAGAGGAAAGAAAGGACGAAGACCATGAAGGTGTGGGTAAAGGTCACCACGAGCCCGAGGAAGACCGCGTCCCCCACGGTCCCTTTGCTTCCCACCAGGTATCCGGCCACCATGGCCTTGCCGTGGCCCGGGGCCAGGGCGTGGATCATTCCGTAGAAAATTGCCAGGAGAAAGGCGATGGGCAGGTACCAGGGATTCCTCCCGAGCTTCTTCAAAAGACCGCTCATCTTCCGCCTGGCCCGGGCGTTCACGTCCTTCACCTGCCTGGTCGTGAAGAGGGCTTCCCCCTTCCCTTTCCAGTCCCACTTCACCTGGTAGCGCCGGGTCATGTACATGGGGTCTTCGGGCCTGGTGGCGGAAAGAATTCGGAGCCCTTTGTCCCCTTCCACGCCCAGGGAGCTGGTGAGCCAGTAAGTGTCCCGGCCGTCCTTCTCCTTGTAGGCCCCCTCCTCCAGGACCGCTCCGAAAGGCCCGGCCCCGGCGGGCAGGGGAATCTCGAAGTCCAGGTCGATCTCCCACTCCGCCACTTCCAGGGCCTCTTTTCCCTTCTCGGCGAAGTAGGTGAGGGTTTCGTCCATGTCGGCCGGCTCGGGAAGGGGGACGGCCTTTCCCTGGAGGATGACCCGGAAGTTCCGCCGCACCGACTCCGTCCAGGCCCGGATGAAGGCCGCCGCCTCGGCCGCCGAGGTCGCGCCGTCCCCGTCGGTGTCCATTCCCCGGCAGACCTGGACGGCCACCAGGTCGGTCCAGCGGGTCTCGTGGCTCAGGACCAGGAGATCACGGGAGAGGTCCAGGTGGTAATGGAAGTAGACGTCCGGGAAGGGATGGGCCTCCCGGGCCCGGAGAATGGGAAGGGGGAGAAGGAAAAAGAGAAGGAGGGGAAGTCCTCTTTTCATTCTCCTCGTTCCTCCATCTCCGGCCCCTCCCGCGGGTCTACTTCTTCACCTTCCCGGTCTTGGTCATGATCTTGCCCGCCCGGGACCAGGAGACTTCCACCTTGCCCGTGCGCCAGGCCCGCCTCAGCCTGCGGAAGACGTCGGAGATCCGCCGCACCTTCCTTCCCGCGATGGAGAGGAGGATGTCGCCTTTGCGGATTCCCAGCCTTTCCGCCAGGCTTCCCTTGGCCACGTCCCGGACCTCGGGGCCGTCGTTGGTCTGGCGAAGGACGACGCCAAGAACGTATCTCCGCCAGGATCCCCCAGACCTGGAGGGTGACGCCTGGAACTTGGGCGGCCTGGAGGCGTTTGCCATCAAATCCGCCGTATAGAGAAGGACCTTCAGCGCTTCCACGGCTCCCTTGGGATTGCACTTTTCCGGGTCGTCCTGGGGGGTGTGGTAGTCCGGGTGGAGCCCGGAGTGGAAGAAGATCACCGGGATTCCCGCCCTCATGAAGGGAAGGTGGTCCGAGCCGCCGAACCCGGAGGGCCGGATCTCCCATTCCAGGGGGGAACGGGCCGTGGCCTTGCGCAAGGCCGGCCCCCAGGCCGCGGACGTGTTGGAGCCCATGACCAGGCACTTCTTGTCCCGGACCCGGCCGATCATGTCCATGTTGATCATGGCCACGACTCTCTTGATGGGGACCGTCGGGTGTTTCACCCACCAGCGCGACCCCAGAAGCCCCATTTCCTCCGCGTCGAAGAGCATGAAGAGGATGGAACGCCTGGGATGGTATCCCGCCCGGGCCAGGGCGCGGGCGGGATACCA
>JALUZX010000643.1 GCA_027011425.1 Planctomycetota bacterium | reverse complement strand
CCCTGGTAGTTCTTGTGCACCTGGGGTTTCACGTCCTTGCCCGGCACGGCGGGGGAGACGTCCATGTGGGCGATGAACCCGATGGGGGGGACCTGCCCGGCCCGGGGATGGTCTTTCGGGAGATTTTCGGGAAGGAGGCCGTACACGTAGGCGTGGTCGTCCAGGCGGACCCCCTGGAGTCCCAGGTCCCGGAGTTCTTTTTCCAGGAGGCGGGCCAGGTCCCACTGGCATTCCGTGGAGGGAATGGACGTGCTCTCCTCCGAGCTGGTCGTCTCGATCCGGGCGTAGGCCAGGAAACGTTCCACCATCTCCTGGGTGTCGATCCTTGGTTCCACGGGCGGGGCCTCCTTTCTGGTTTTTCCGGGGGGGATCCAGGATAACCCGCCGGGCCGGGAGAACCACTGAAACCCTGGGGGGCCCGGGGGTGTTTTGAATGTGTCGCCCGGGGGTCCAGCCCGGGGAATCCCCTAAGGTTTCCTCTTTCGGCAAGGTCGAACATGGTCAGGATCAAACCCTTTCGGGCCTGGAGGCCCCGGCAGGACCTGGTGTCCCGGGTGGTCTGCCCGCCTTACGACGTGGTCTCCACGGATGAGGCCGCGGCCCTGGCCAGGGGAAACCCCATCTCCTTCCTCCACGTGATCCGCTCGGAGATCGACCTGGAGAAGGGGATCTCCCCCTACGACCCCCGGGTCTACCGGAAGGCTGCGGAGAACCTGAGGCGCCTCATCGAGGAGGGGGGGCTGGTCCGGGAGGAGGAACAAAGCCTCTACGTCTACCAGCAGAAGGTGGGGGACCATGTCCAGGCGGGCCTGGTCTTCGGGGCCTCCGTGGAGGACTACCTGGGAGGGCGGATCAAGCGCCACGAGCAGACCCGGGCGGAGAAGGAAGAAGACCGGACGCGCCACATCCAGACCACGGGCATGAACACGGGCCCGGTCTTCTTGTGCTACCGGGAGAGGAAGGAAGTGGACCGGATCGTCGATTCCGTCCGGTCCGGCTCGCCCCTCTACGACCTGGTCACCGAGGACGGGGTGACCCATACGGTATGGCGGGTGAGCGACGGCGAGACCATCGGGGAGCTGAAGGCCGCTTTTTCCAGGGTTCCGGAACTGTATATCGCCGACGGCCACCACCGGGCGGCCTCGTCGGTGCGGGTGGCGGTGGAACGGCGCCGGGAGAATCCCGGCTTCACAGGGGAGGAGCCCTGGAACTACTTTCTGGCGGTGGCCTTTCCCCACGACCAGCTCATGGTGTTCGGATACCACAGGGTGGTCCGGGACCTGGGAGGACTGGCGGAGGAGGAGTTCCTGGAGAGGACGGGCCGGGATTTCGAAGTTCTGCCCGACTCGGAGCCCCTTCCCCGGGAGCGCGGCAGGTTCGGGATGTTCTTCCGGGAAAGATGGTGGGGCCTTGCCTACAGGAACGGCGACCCCGAGGAGGTGGCGGACCCTGTGAAACGCCTGGACGTGGCAGTCCTCCAGAACCACCTGCTCGGGCCCGTCCTGGGGATCCATGACCCCCGCAGGGACGAGAGGATCGATTTCGTCGGAGGGATCCGTGGCCCGGGGGAGCTGGAAAGGCGCTGCCGGGAGGAGGGCTGGGCCCTGGCCTTCACCCTCTACCCCACGAGCGTGGAGGAATTGATGGCCGTGGCCGACGCGGGGAGGATGATGCCTCCCAAGTCCACCTGGTTCGAGCCCAAGTTGCGCTCCGGACTCCTGGTCCGTAGCCTGGACGACGATTGACGGGCGGGCCTTTCCCGCGAAGGAGCGACTTCCATGATCATTCTTGTTTGCGACCCCTTTCACCCCTCCCTTCCGGAGAAACTCTCCCGCTTCGGGG
>JALUZX010000642.1 GCA_027011425.1 Planctomycetota bacterium | reverse complement strand
CGGTTGGAAGGGGTGGGCCATGCTCCCCAGAGATCGTGGATCCACCGCTTCAAGCCGGGAGTCTCGGGGCCGACCAGGGCGACGGCGACCCTCTCCGGAAGGACTTCCCGTTTCCAGAAAGCCTGGGCTCTCCCCCAGAGGATGGGACCCGGCCCCGGAAGGGCCAGGTATCTTCGTTTGGGGTGGATCCGGAAGGCTTCCCCTAAAAGAAGACTCTTCCCCCGAAGCCAGGAGTTTTCCCGCAATGCCTGGATTCTCTTTTGCCGCCACCTCCGGGATGTGACCAGGATTCTTCTGAGGGCGGGAGTGCGAAGCCGCACGGCCTCGAGGGAGAGGAAGCGGGCCAGGTGGGATGAAGGAAGGGCCAGGCGCAAGCCGAAGCCGGAAGGGGTGCTCCAGGAAGAAATTCCCACTCCCCCCTCTTCTTCGAGCCTGGCGAGCCACGCGAGGGATCGGGTCTGCTCCCGGAGGAGGCGGTCCAAGGTCCTCTTCTCCCTTTCCAGGTTCTGGTCTTGGGGCTTTCCCTGGAGGCGGATCCTCGCCTCCTTCTCCAGGAGCTGGTCCCGCCGGGCGAGCCAGGCTTTCTCCTTTTTCCAGCCTGGGCTTCCCAGGGCCCAGGTCCCGTGGAGGCTCTCCTCTGCCAGGACCTGGGACACCCCTTCTTCCCCCCGTCCTTCCGAGGAGATCCCGGCGGCCACGAAGGTGGCGGCGAAGGAGAGAAACTCCCCGGGCCTGGGAAGGAGCACGAAACGCACGCCCGAGGGAACCTCCAGGACGCGGGGGGCCTCCCGGGCCGACCCGGTCTTTCCGGAAGGGGGCGCCTCCTGGCAGGGGGAGACCGAGGCCAGGATTCCCGCGTAGAGAAAGGCCGGAATGAATGCGGGGAAAAGAAACCTCCGCGTGGCGCGGGCTCGATCCGTGAAATTGTTTTCGGCCGAATGCCTCATGGGGACCCCGGGACCCTCACTCCCCGGCATGGAGCTTTGGTTTTCGCGACAAGCATACGCCCCGCTTCGAGGAGGAGACGAATTCCAGCAGGGTCTCGACCTCCGGGCAGAGGGGCACCTCCCTCCGTACCTTTTTCACCAGTTCCTCCAGCTCGAAGGGAGGCTCGGTGAAAAAGAGGATCCGGAAGGCCTTCCGGAGGGAGTGGATCACATCCTGGGGGATCCCCCTTCTCTCCAGGCCCACCCGGTTCAATCCGATCAGGCTGGCCCTGTCGCCCTGGACCAGGCCGTAGGGGGGCACGTCCCGGGAGGCCATGGCGCCCGCGCCGAGCATGGCCATGGTCCCCACACGGCCGAATTGGTGGACGGCGCTCATGGCCCCGGCCGTCACCTTGTCCTGGATTTCCACGTGGCCCGCGATGGAGGTCAGGTTGGAGAGGACCACGTTGTTTCCCACGATCACGTCGTGGCCCAGGTGGACGCTGATGAGAAAGAAGTTGTCGTCCCCGATCCTGGTGATGCCCCCTCCCTTTTCGGTTCCCGGGTGGATGGTGACGAATTCCCGGATCTTGTTTCTGTTTCCGATGATCAGCTTTCCTCCCCCGGCCTTCTCCTTGTGGTCCTGGGGCTCCATTCCAAGGATGGCCCCGGGGAAGATCTGGCAATCCTCGCCTATGGTGGTGTCCCCGTCGATGACCACGTGGGCGTGGACCTTGGTCCGAGCCCCGAGTTTCACCCGGGGTCCAATGATGGAATAGGGGCCGATCTGGACTCCCTCGCCCAGAACAGCCTCCTTGGCGACGATCGCTGTGGGATGGATCTCCATAGGGGTCTCCCAGGGTTGCTCCTTGCCATATTCTCCCGGCCGGGGGGGAAGGAAGCAACGATCCGTCTTGGGG
>JALUZX010000641.1 GCA_027011425.1 Planctomycetota bacterium | reverse complement strand
GGCGAGTTCCTGAGCCGGGCCAACTAATCCCATGCGCGGCGCGGCCTTCCTCCTTCTTCCCGCCCTCCTGCTGGGAGGATGCGTCAACCCCTCCATTCATGGAAAGGTGGCGGTCTTCTCGGAACCCTCGGGCGCAGAGATCTACCTGGACGGAAGGCCCACGGGACGCTTCACCCCCTGCGACCTGGATCTTTCCGTCCTGGCCGGGAAACGCACCCTCGAGATCCGCAAGAAGGGCTACGAGCCGGAAAAGCGCGCCCTCCACAGGCTCACATCCCTGGAGATGAGCCGGCCCTCCACGGCGGCCGCGGAATACTCTCCCGTCCTCTTCCCGCTCTGGTGGACGGCCGAGGACTTCCTCCTCCCCTTCCAGTTCGAATCGGGGATCTTCCCGCAGAAGCTCTTCGTCCGGCTCTTCCCGAAGGAATCCTCCAAGTAAATCCGGCCTCGGCCGCCAAGGTCCCATGGGATGAAGCCTTCCGGGTTCCCGGCCCCTTCCTTTCAAGTCCCCCGCGCCTCAGGCCGATGATGTCTTCTGACGGGAGGCTCCTAGACCGAGTCGGCCCGCTCCCGGGCCTGAGGGACCGGGAGGAACGGTTCTTTTCATACTTTTTCCAACAGGGATACGTCCATGGCGCCAAAAGTGTTCGACCAGCTCGCTTTCCGGGAGAGGACCAGGAGAGAAGTCCTCCAGAAGAGCGATCTCATGCCGTCCCTTCCTGACCTGGTCATGAAGATCCTCAACCTCCTCAATGACGGGGGGGCGGAACTCTCGGAATTCGAGAAACTCCTTCGGAAGGACACCACCCTGGTAGCCCGTATGCTCCGGGTGGTGAATTCCCCCTTCTATGGAATGGCCCGCCAGATCACGTCCATCAAGGAAGCCGTCCTGGTTCTCGGGTTCCGGAGCCTTCGGGGGCTCGTCCTTGCCGCCTCGACGGCGCCGTACCTGGAACAGGACTTCGCCTGCTACGGATTCGAGGGAAAGGGTCTCTGGGCCCATTCCCTGGCCGTGGCGTCCGGGGCGCGCACACTTGCCAAGTATCTCGGAAAAGGCCCGGAAACCCGGGAGGAAACCTTCGTTGCCGGACTCCTCCACGACATCGGGAAGATCCTTCTGAGCCCTTACCTCTCCCGTCTGGGAAAGGACGTCTTCGGTCAAGGGATCTCCTTGATCGAAGCGGAAAAGGCTCTCCTCGGGATCGACCACCAGGAGGCGGGGGAGAAACTCGCCACAAAGTGGAACCTGACACCCATTGTGAAGGAAGTCGTGGCCACTCATCACTCCTTCCCGAAACCCGGTGAGAACCAGGAAACGGTCTCCACCGTCCGCCTCTCCAACCTCTTCGCCCACCAGTTGGGCCTGGGAAAAGAAACAAAGGACCCGGGGTGGGAAGAGGACCCAGAATACCAAAAAGACCTGGAACTCCTGGGGATGGACGAGGTGGCCTGGGAGGACGCATGTGAAGAGATGAGGGACTCCATGGAGGCGGCCATCTCGAGCCTCTCAAACCTAGGGGGAGGATAGGAAGAGCCGTGGCCGGGGACAGAAGAAAGGAAGAAATGCTGCTTTTTTCCAATTGTCCGGAAGAAGAAATCCTTCTCACCGGTAAAGATTCTCTCCCCGAAAAACCCAACCTCCTCCTTCTCCACAAACCCCGGACCCTGGAAACCCTCAGGGAAGAAACGGGGAAACAACTGGAGGCATATTTCCCCGGGATGGACATGGCGATCCTCCTGGTTGGAGAAGAGGATGAAACCTTCCAGGTCGAGGTCACCAGGGGAAACGGCTTGGGGTTCCGGCCGGGGGACATCCTGAAAGAGGAAGGCCTGGACGGAATCGGATTGCATCAAATCCCTTTGATGTACGACCTGGCCCAAGTCGGGATCGCCCTTCTCGAGGAGCCCCCCCCTCCCCGCCTGGAAGAAAACCTCCAGGATTTCCTTGCCCACTACACCACGGCCCTGGTCAACCTGAAGTTGAACGAGGAGACATCCCGGACCACCCAGGTCTACTCCAGGAGTCTCCAGACCCTGGAAATGGGGATCTACCTTTTCAAGGAAAAGAACAAGGAAGCTGCGGGAGCCAGTTTCCTCGACATCTGTCTCTCCATGGTTGGAGCCGACGGGGGGGCGATCTACCTCCTGGAGGAGGCGGGAGACCAGGAGACTACCTTGATCCTGGAGCACAACCTGGGTGTGCCCGAAGAGATCCTGGAAAACTTGAGGTTTCCCGATGGAACCTGGCTTCCCCAGGGCGCCTTGAGGGAGGGAAAGCTCTCCTTCTTTTCCAGAAAAGGGCAGAAAGAAATCCTGGGGGGCCTGGACACGGGAAAACTCCCCATGGCCTTGGAGAACCTGGTGGCCGCCCCCCTCTCCTACAACGGATTGGACGTGGGGGTATGCGTCCTCCTGAACATCAAGGACATGGGCGGCGGGATGAGCCTGGAGAGCCTGGAGATGGAAAGCCTGCGCAGGCTCCTGGAACTGGGAGCGGCCATCTTCCACCGCTGGGCCATGGAGGAACAGGCCGTCCGGAACCAGAACTTCCAGACCCAGCTCCAGGTGGCCTCGGTCATCCAGAAGCAGCTTCTCCCCCGGGAAGCCCCGGAGAACTGGAACTACCAGTTCTCCTGGACATCCGTGGCGGCTCAATTCGTGGGAGGGGATTACCTGGACATCCTCCCCTCCCCGGAAGGCGACATCAACACCGTCATCGCCGACGTCTCGGGCCACGGCCTCAACTCCGCCCTCCTGATGAGTTCCTTCCGGGCCACCTTCCGGGAGAAGGCATCTTACCTGGACCCGGAACTCCTCCTCACGCAGTTGAACCAGACGGTGATTTCGGAGGTGGCGGACACGGGAATGTTCGTAACGGCCGCGCTGGCACGTCTTCTGAAGGACGGCAGGAGGTTCATCTTCGCGAGCGCCGGGCACAACCCGGTCCTCCTCTACCGGGCCGCCGAGGACATCTTCCTGGACCTGGAGGCATCGGGCCCGCCCCTGGGCCTCTTTAAATCGGTGGATTACAATGAGACCGTTTACGAGGCGGGCCCGGGAGACCTCCTGATCATGTATACCGACGGGCTCGTGGAAGGAACCGACCCCTCGGGCAAGGAATTCTTCGGCGAGGAAAGGCTCAAGGGCTGTATCCGGGCCCATGGAAAGGACGGGGCAGACCACCTCAGGGAGTGGATCCTGAAGACTTTCCACGCCTTCACCGGAACCGTCCGCCAGGAAGACGACATCTCCATCTCCATCGTCCGCTTCCTCTAGACATAGAGGACCCCGCTTCCTTTCCTCCCAACCCGACGAAATCCCTCCGTCTCACGAAGAATACGGGAAACGTCGGGGCGCCGCCGGGGCGGAAGGGGTTCAAGGCAGGTACTTGGAGAGGATCCCCCCCAGGGGAACCGCCAAGGCCATGGGCATCTTGGACCAGGCTTTCTGGGCCTTCCGTGTCTCGGGATTCCCGGGATGGAAGGAGGGAACGCTCTTGGACCGGACCAGGTAGAACTGGTAGTGCAGGGGAAAAGGCTCGAACCCCATGTGCCGCTTGAAGTGATAAGACCCGCTCTCCCTGCGGCTCCTTCCAAAATCGAATTTCCGGAATCCCTTCTCGACCCCCCACCGCATCAGGGCCCAATACATGAAGTTGTTCACCCCCAGCCGGTCCAACTCCTTGACCGAACCAGAGTAGTAGGGCATCAGGGTGTCGCGCCAGGCGAAGGAAAGAACCGCTCCCGCCACACGTCCCTCCGGAGTTGAGACCGCGTGGAGGTAGACGCTCTCGCCGAACTCCTCCTGGAGGGCCTCGAAGTAGTTCCTGGGCAGCGGAGGAGTCCCCAGGTGTCTCTTGTTCACGGCGAAGAGACGGTGAAACGCCTTCATCTCCAAGCCTTCCCGGAAGACCAGGCCGTTCCGGTCCCTCCCCTTGCGGACCTCGGCCCGGGCCTTCCTCGGGATCCGGCCCAGGCAATCCTCCGGTTTCCCGGGAAGATCGGCGATGAACCCCACGTAGATGTCCGATGTGGGCAGGCCGTAGCCCCTCTCCTCCTTGTCCCGAAGCTCCAGGTACCCCACCCCCTCGGCCTCGGCACGGCGGCAGGCCTCCTTGAGAAGGGCCTGTTCCACATCCTCCTCGTCGGCGAGGATCCCCCCGTATACCCCGTAGGGAACAGAGAGATGGACCTTCATCCTCCGGAAGCCCTCGGCGAAACAAGTGGCCCGGAAGACCGGAAGGACGCCGCGGATGACAGCGCCCTCCTCGGCCAGGAGGTAGATGGGGTCGTGGCCGAAGGTCTCCCACACCACGCGCCGCCATCCACTCAGATGGAAAGGAGTTCCCCCGGCGTGGGCCCTGACGTAGCGGTCCCACCGGGCGTCCTCCCCGGCGGAGAGGCCCCGGACCAGGAGTCCGGCCGGCCCTCCACGATCCACGACATCCACCTCGGGGGCATGGGGAAGCTTCTCCTCCGCCTCCGCCGGATCCCGGGCCTCCAGGATCTGGTCCACCTTGTATTCACGCATGTGCTTGGACTGGGTGAAGATGATGATCTCCCCCACCAGGCCGAATCCGATGAGCTGGACTCCGAAGGTGAAGACCGCAACGCCCACCAGGAAGAGAGGGCGGTCCTGGAGGGACCCCTGGCCCAGGAGTTTCCGGATAACCGGTTCCGCAGCGAGGCCGAGGCCGGTCAACATGAGAAGGAACCCGAGCATCCCGAAAAACCTCAAGGGCTTCTGGGTGAACCGGGACAGGAAGAGCACGGCCAGGATGTCCAGGAAGCGGCGGATGTAGACACCCAACCCGAAAAAGCCCCGTTTCCCGAGTTCCATCTTGTGCTTGACCCGGATTTCCTTGACCCGGAAGCCCTGCCGCGCGGCGATGACCGGGAGGAAGCGGAAGAGGTCCCCGTAGAGAGTGATCTCCTCGAGCACCTCCTTCCTGATCCCCCTGAACCCGCAATTCAAGTCGTGGAAATCGGCATGGATGATCAGCCTGATGATCCAGTTGAAGAGCACCGACTGAAAGCGGTTGATCCATGGATCCACCCTGGGATGCCTCCATGGGGTCACCAGGTGGGCCCCTTTCTCCAGTTCCTCCACAAGGGTGAGGATCTCCATGGGCTCGATCTGGAGATAGGAAGGAAGGGTGAGGATGTAATGTCCCGCCGCCGTCTCGGCCCCGGCGGCGAAGGCCACGGACTCCCCGAAGGAAGAGTGGAGAGCCAGGACCCGGACCCGCCGGTCCCGCTCCCTCAGGGAGTTCAATTTCCCGAGGAGCGGCTCCTCCACCCCGTCCAGAACGAAGAGCATCTCCCAGTTCTTCCCCGTCCTGTCCAAGGCTTCCTTGTAGGCCCGGTAGAGGAGGTCCACGTCCGTCCCGGAGTCCTGGATGTGGAGAAGGGCCGAAATCTCCACGCCCGTCATCTCGCTCCCTCCACGCGCCAGGCCTTCCACCGGAAGAACCCGGAGGCCTTGACGGCCAACTCGGAAAGGAAGCCAAGAAGAAAGAGGTTGGAGGCCGTCATGACCAGCAGGAGGGCCGAGGTCATGTATCCCAGGTCCCAGCGCTCCAGGAGAACCGGGTAGACGCCCTTGCCCTGGAAGGAGAAGAAGACCAGGCCCAGGAAGAAAAAGGCCCCGCCGAGAAAGAAGAAGGGCAAACTCATGAGGGCGAACCACCGGATCGGATGGGCGGCGAAGGCCACGAGCATCTTCACCACCAGGAGATCCAGGACCACCCGGAAGACCCGCATGATGCCGTACTTGGAGACGCCGTAGCGACGCCGGTGGTGACGCACGCCGATCTCCGTCACCTTCGCGCCGACGCCCGCCGCAAGAGCAGGGATGAACCGGTGCATCTCCGAATAGAGGGACATGTTCCGGACCACCCAGTCCCGGTAGGCCTTGAGGGTGCATCCCGTATCGTGGATCTCCACACCGGTGATCCAGGAAATGAGCCGGTTGGCGATCCTGGAAGGAAGGAGCCGGAAGAAGAAGGCGTCCTTGCGCCGCCTGCGCCAGCCGCAGACCACGTCGTAGCCCCGTTCAAGTTTCTTCACCAGCCTTCCCACGTCGGCGGGATCGTTCTGGAGATCCCCGTCCATGGTGACCAGGATCCTCCCTCGGGCGTGGTCGAACCCCGCCGCCATGGCCGGCGTCTGCCCGAAATTCTTCCCCAGGCGGATCACCGAGACGTGGGGATCCCGCTTGTAGAGATCCAGAAGACAAGGGTAGGTTCCATCGGAGGATCCGTCGTCCACGTAGAGAACCTCGTAACTCCAACCCAGTCCCTGGAGGGAATGGGTCAAGGCCGCGTGAAGGGGGTGGACGTTCTCCGCCTCGTTATAGAGGGGGATCACAAGGGAGAGGTCCGGCCTGGAGGAAGGTCTCCCCCCCTCGGCCCCAGGCGGCCCGGGTTCATTCCATTCCTTCACGTTTCCTCGCAAGGGGCGCGGTTCATCGCCGAAGTGGGGGTTCCTTTCTCCTCCTGGAAGAAGGTTCCCACATCGCCGAAATACTTTCAAACCCGCAAAAGGACCCAGCCCAGAAGGAGAAATCCGGCCAGGAGGGCCAAGAGAAGGACCTTGGACCGGGACAACCTGAGTCCGGCCCTGGAAGAAACGGAACCCGGCCCCGCCAGGATGGGGGCCAACCCTTCCTCCAAGCGGTCCAAGGCGCCGGCCATGTCCTCTCCAGCGATCCTCTCTTCCATTTCCCGGAGAGCCTTCCTCAGGGAGGGGGAATCCAAGGC
>JALUZX010000640.1 GCA_027011425.1 Planctomycetota bacterium | reverse complement strand
GCAACAGCCTTCCCATCCGGGAGTGGAACCTGGCCGCCGCCCGTGAGGACCGGGGTCTTTCGGTCCTCTCCAGCCGGGGCGCCAACGGCATCGACGGCCAGGTCTCGACCTTTCTCGGCCTGGCCCGGCCCGACCGGGAGAACTGGGCCCTCCTGGGGGACCTGACGGTCCTCTACGACCTGGCCGCCCCCTGGATTCTCCGGGAGCTTTCGGGCATACGAACGAGGATCGTCGTGATGAACAACCGGGGGGGGCGCATCTTCGGGAGGATCCTGAAGAGCCCCTTCTTCCAGGACGAGCACGAGATCGGCTTCTCCGACTGGGCCGGCATGTGGGGGCTCACCTACTACCCCTGGGACGGCGGGCCCTGGACACCCCCGGCGGGAGAGAACCTCCTGGTGGAAGTCCTTCCCGACCTGGAGGCCTCCGCCCGCTTCTGGCAAGCCCATGACGAGGTTTTCGGCAAAAGAGAAACGTGAAAGAGGACTGACCATGGAAAACGGATATTGGCGAAGGGATCCGCTCTCGGAGGGATTCCAGGACGTGATCTACGAGAAGTCCGGCGAGGGGATCGCCAAGATCACCATCAACCGTCCCGAGGTGCGCAACGCTTTCCGGCCCCGCACGGTCCGGGAGATGCAGGCCGCTTTCGCCGACGCCCGGGACGACGGGAAGATCGGCGTGGTGATCCTCACCGGCGCGGGAGACAAGGCCTTCTGCTCCGGCGGGGACCAGAAGATCCGGGGGGACGCGGGCTACGTGGGAGACGACGAGATCCCCCGGCTCAACGTGCTGGACCTCCAGCGCCAGATCCGCTCCCTGCCCAAGCCGGTGATCGCCATGGTGGCGGGCTACGCCATCGGCGGGGGGCACGTGCTCCACCTGGTGTGCGATCTCACCATCGCCGCCGACAACGCTCGCTTCGGCCAGACGGGCCCCAAGGTGGGCTCCTTCGACGGAGGGCTGGGAAGCTCCTACCTGGCCCGGGTGGTGGGCCAGAAGAAGGCCCGGGAGATCTGGTTTCTCTGCCGGCAGTATTCGGCCCAGGAGGCCCTCCAGATGGGTCTTGTGAACACCGTGGTCCCCCTGGAGCGCCTGGAGGAGGAGACGATCCAGTGGTGCCGGGAGATCCTGAAGCACTCCCCCCTGGCCCTCCGGTGCCTGAAATCGGCCCTCAACGCCGACTGCGACGGCCAGCTCGGCCTCCAGGAACTGGCGGGCAACGCCACCCTGCTCTTCTACATGTCGGAGGAAGCCCAGGAAGGCCGGAACGCCTTCAACGAGAAACGGCCCCCCGATTTCTCCAAGTTTCCCCGCCTGCCGTGAACTGGAAGCCCTGGATCCTGGCGGCCCGGCCCAAGACCCTCTCCGCCGCCGCGGCGCCGGTGATCGCCGGGGCCGCCGCCGCGGCGGGAGAGGGATCCTTCACCCTCTGGCCCGCCCTCTTCGCCTTGCTCGGGGCAGGGGCCATCCAGGTCGCCACCAACTTCTTCAACGACGCCCTGGACTACGAGAAAGGCGCCGACACGGGCGAGCGCCTCGGGCCCGTCCGGGTGACCCAGACGGGCCTCATTCCGCCGGGGCGGGTCATGCGGGCCGGTTTCCTCTCCATGGGATTGGCTCTCCTTTTCGGGATCCCCCTGGTGGTCCGGGGAGGCCTTCCCATCCTGGCCCTGGGCCTGATCTCCCTGCTTCTTGGATACGCCTACACCGGAGGGCCCCTGCCGCTCGCCTACAAGGGCCTGGGGGAGATCTTCGTCTTTCTCTTCTTCGGGCTCGCCGCCACAGGAGGCGTCTACTACCTGGAGACCGGCCGGATCGCCTCCTCCGCCCTCCTGGCGGGGGCCCAGGTAGGC
>JALUZX010000639.1 GCA_027011425.1 Planctomycetota bacterium | reverse complement strand
CGGGAATCAAGGTGGGGGTCCTGGACAAGGAGCGGGGCAGGGAGTTGGCCGGGGGAGAAACAGACAAGGGTGGGGAGGTTCAGATACCTTTTCAGCTTTTCGACAAAGTTCACGGGGGTACTCTCCAGGTGGGGGTTCTTCTTCCCCTTCCAAAACTCCTGGCCAAGACTGTGACCAAGACGGAGGCCGCGCGGGGGCCCATTCTCTTCACTCTGCCACCCCTTGGGGTCATGGATGTCCACATCCTGGAGTACAACGGCGCGCCCTTCCGGGGAAAAGGGAGAATCTCTGCCCACCCTATCCGGGAAGAGCCTGTTCCCAGGGATTTCCGCCGTTTCTCCCGGATGGCCGTCGCTGCCTCCTGGTTTCAGGGAAGCCGCGTCCGGCTCTCGGGCCTGGGGCTCGGCCTCAGGTACAGAGTCTACGTCTCTATCGCTGACCGGGAGGAGGGAACGGTTTCCAAGGAGGTCGACGGCCCCACCCTCGACCGAAACCCGGTCCGGCTGGAAATCGCCCTTCCGAACCCCGAACCGGACCGGGCCTACCTGGTGATGAAACTCCTCGAGAGGGGGAAGCCCCTTTCGAACATCAAAATAAGATGCGGTTTCTTCATGGGCTCCTCGCCTCCCATTCTCAAGACCGACGAGAAGGGAATCCTGAAGATCCCAATCCGCTTGAAGAAATGGGTGCCCCGGGGGCACTTACGGTTTTTCGATCTCTCGAAAATGACAAAGGGGAAATCGAAGTTTCCTCCAAAAAAAACCCTTTTCGAAGTTCCTCCCTCTCTTCAAGAAGGGGAAAACGATATGGGCGTCTTCGACCTGAAGAATGCTCCGGTCGTGGTGGGAGGGAAAATCCTCGATTTCCTCGGCTCTCCCATGCGGGGAAGAATGGCCGCACTTTACCTGGAGAATGTCCTCGGGGAGAAGACCCTCCCTCTCACCATGACCCAACGTCCTTGGACCTTTACCTACAGCGACGACACCGGGAGTTTCCGTTTCCTGGGTTATGTCCGCTGGCGGGCGTTCAAAGTCAGATCCGGATTCTCGGCGAATGATCTCGCTGTTGTTCGGAATGTGGCTCTGGGGACGACGAACCTAATCCTCAAGTTCGCGCCGCCCAGGCAGAGAAGAAAGATCTCCTGCAAGCTGGAACTGGACCCGAATTTTCCCGTTCCTTTCGTCTTCATGGTCCGCTTCAAAGGGAAAGGTGAAAACCAGGGCCTCACCCGAGTCGTCAGGGCCCAGGGATTCAAAAACCAGCTCCTACCGCTCCTCCTCGAGACCGGCCCCTGGGAGGTTGAAGTCCTCTTAGGAATGGCGCCCCTCAAAAAGGTGGGGGAGATCTTCGTCCCACCTGGCAAAGGCCTCTACAAGGAGCCCGCCTTGAACCCCATCGACCTCCGTGGGCTCCTCCAGTGGGCAAGGGTGAAAATCCAGTGCCGGAGAGAGGATTTGCGCAAACTCGAAGTCCGCTTGAACGGTAAACCCTACGACACCAAGTTCACCTTGGACCGCCGGGGCAAGGTCCTTTACGTCTTCGCCAGGAACTTCCCCTGCAAACTGGAGGTCGAGATCCGGGGAAAAGGGAAGAAAACCATCCCCAATTTGAGCGGCGACAGCAAACTTTCTTTTGATTATTGAAAATTGAGGTTTTTCTTTCCAATGGCCCCTGAAGGCATTACGAGAAACAGGGTTGTAGGAGGACGCCCCAAGATCGAGCTAAGGCGACGGCTAGTTTTACGAACCCCGAGGGGGTGGGAAAGATGGTCCCATTTCGCCCCTTAACTTCTTCCTAACTTGGCCTCCGTACGGGGGGGCCAAACGCCTTCGGAAGGTGGGACAACTTTCCTGACAC